>JBASOB010000500.1:0-1563 GCA_049657865.1 Mobilitalea sp. | reverse complement strand
GAATGTGTATCCATGGCTCATACATATCATAATCGGACTCTACTTCTATCCAGAGTTCGGACCCTTTTGCATTAAGTTCGAGCGCACTTCCAGTCCAAAATAATGTCAATGGAGATAGATTGCCTGTTGTTCTTCCGTGAACCTTTAGGTTTTTGATATCTGATAACGTATGTAATTCTAACTTAATATTTTCTTTCACGAAATTTCCTCCTGATTGTAGTATTAATATTCAAGTGATATAACATCCTCAAAACTTTCTCCAGTCAGAGTTTCGCTGATTTCAAAAAGTTTCCTGGATAATTTCTTACTATGTGAGATTTTTGAAGATTTGAAAACTTTGCATTTATAATAATACTGTCCTGATTTCATAGCTACTGCCTTACTAGTTGCAAGATAAACTCCGGTCTTTGCTCCCTCCTTGGGAGTCAGGAAAAACGGTTTCAACAAACTTACAATCGTCTTGCCAAATCCAGTTTTACGGTCAACCCCCATCGAAGTTGCTACTGCACCCGGATGACAGGCGTTGACTGTTATACCATACGAATGAAGGCGTGCCGCTAATTCCCTTGTAAAAAGTAGTGTGGCCAGCTTCGACTGTCCATAAGCACTTATTACATTATAATGTTTCGTTAGCTGGAGATCCTCAAAATGTATTTTTCCTATTTTATGTGCTCCAGAGCAGATGTTAATAATACGACTTCCTGAGGACATCATTGGTAGTAAGCGCATTGTAAGCAGGAAATGCCCAAGATAATTCACACCGAATTGCTGCTCAAACCCATCGACCGTTTCTCTTCGGTCGAGTGTAATTACACCGGCATTACAGATTAGTATATCTAAATGTTGATATTTATCGGAGAATGCTTCTGTGAAAGTGCGAATCGAGGATAAATCTCCAAGGTCACACAGCATCAGGTCAAGTTTTCTATCTGCAATAGTTGATAACTCCTCCAAAGCCTGAGTGCCCCTTACCTGATCTCTGCAGAGCATGACAACCATTGCACCAGTATCAGCAAGTGCAGCAACTGTGGCTTTCCCCATACCAGAATTAGCTCCGGTTACAAGCACGATCTTTTCCTTGCTTATTTTATTGAAATTATTAGATTCCATAGGTATGCTCCTCTACTATTTGCTATCCAGAGTATTGTCTTTAAATTTAATTATCATTTCCCTCGTAAGGCTGATATTATCATGCTCCAACTGTATCTGATCTCGTTCAAACCATTCTGCGATTGCAAGTTCATTATAATCGATGTTAACCTGGTCATCACCATCAAGTTCTGCAAAAAATCCCATCAGCAAATCACTGTCAAAACCCCAGGGCTGACTTTTATAGTAAGCGATATTTTTAACTTTCAGACCTACTTCTTCCATAACTTCACGCCTTACCGTATCCTCCAGGGTCTCGCCAATTTCAACAAATCCTGCAACCAGAGCATAATTCTTATATGCTCTGGCTGCATATTGAGTCATAAGAATTTTACTGCCGTTCGTCACTGCAACAATAATTGCAGGTACAATTTTAGGATAGATCTGGTTACCACATTTATCACAGTATAACAT
>JBASOB010000499.1:0-17780 GCA_049657865.1 Mobilitalea sp. | reverse complement strand
GCGTAGTGGCTTGAACAAAGTGAAAGCCAGCGTCTTGAGGCGCTGGCCGGTAACAACCCCTTATAGGGGTAGAGCAAACCACCCGTTAGACGGGTGGTGCTGATTTAAATAATAGGTGAGTTTACCTATCTGCTCTGACCGTGTTAATGTACTAATTGAAAGAAGGTGAAGGTGCTAAGTGAAAACTGCAAACATTAATATTAAAAACAGTAATGTCAAAAAGAAAAACAAATTTATTACCTACATTAAAAAGAACTACATATTGCTACTGCTGCTGCTTCCTGGATTTCTAAGCTTAGTCTTATTCAAAATAGGGCCATTATTTGGAATGGTAATTGCTTTTCAGGATTTCAGCGCTTTCAAGGGAGTATTTGGTAGTGACTTTGTTGGATTAAAGTATTTTCAGAGAATTCTAACGGATCCGTATATGGTGACACTGATTAAAAATACTTTAATTTTGGCGGGATTGACCTTAGCGATTACATTTCCAATACCGATTATATTTGCATTATTTTTAAATGAAATACGGCTGAAAAAAGTGAAGAACTTTATCCAATCCTTAAGCTTCCTGCCTTATTTTATATCTGCATCTGTAATGGTAAGTATTATGTATATGATATTATCACCTACATCGGGTATCATAAATGATTTAATTAAAGCATTTGGTGGTGACAGTGTATCATTTATGTCGGAAGCGGGTTGGTTCCGGCCGATTTATATCATCCTTCAGATCTGGCAGACACTCGGCTATAACATGGTTATTTATATGGCCGCAATTACAGGAATAGATTCCACTCTTTATGAAGCAGCTTCCGTTGATGGTGCAAATCGCTGGCAGACAATGTTCAAAGTGACACTACCTTGTATTTCCAGTTCGGTCATCGTTATGTTTATTATAAGTATCGGTAATATTTTTACAGTAGATTTAGACAGACTATTATTAATGTACAATTCCAGCGTCTATGAAACCGCAGATGTAATTCAGACTTATGTCTACCGAATTGCGTTTGCCTCCACAGGAATGCCGGAGTACAGCTATGGTACCGCAGTTAACCTGATTAAATCCATCATCGCATTCGCACTAGTTATATTTGCTAATAAAATGGCTAAAAAATATTCTGACACGAGAGTGTTCTAGAAAGGGAGGTAAGTAGTATGCAAAAGGACAAGAAAATCAAAAATAAAATCAGTAAGGTAAAACCCTTTGACGTAATCAATACAATTATCTTACTTCTCATTGCTGTCGTATGTGTTTATCCATTTTTGTATATATTCTTTTTGTCGATTAGTGATGGTAAATATCTTGTAACAAATCAAGTAAAAGTTTTCCCGATGGGGGTAAACTTTGAAACCTTTAAATATATCTTCACGAATAAAAATCTGAATATAGGACGAGGAATGTTTAACTCAGCGATTTATACGATTGCAGGTACGGCGACTTCGATCTTTATTACTTTCTCGACCGCTTATGTTCTGACACGCAAGAGATTTAAAGGCAGATTCCTTATTATGAGCTTGTTTGCCTTCACCTGGGTTTTTGAAGCAGGTATTATTCCGAATTATATTATTTTAAATAGCTTAGGATTTGTTGATAATCCGCTCGTTATGATTATACCTAATGCAATCAATACACAGTTTTTAATTCTTACAAAAGTTTTTCTGGAAGGCCTGCCCGATGAGCTAGAAGAGGCAGCAAGAATTGATGGAGCAAATGACTGGATAACGATGATTAAAATATTTGTTCCTTTATCTAAGACAATCATTGCGACCATTGGATTGTTCTATGCAGTTTTTATATGGAATCAATACCTGGTTCCACAGATTTACTTAAAATCCGCTCAGTATCAGACAATACAGCAGATACTGAAACAATTAGTAATCAGCTCGGGAAGTGCAAATACCTCTTTTTCAACTTTTGTAAAAAATGGAATTTCACTGAATCCTCAGAATTTAAGAGCAGCAGCAATCTTCGTGGCTATGGTACCGATTGTCTGCGTCTATCCATTTGTGCAGAAGTATTTCAAGAAGGGTATTCTGGTCGGATCAGTAAAAGGCTGATGATATACTGCTGATTACAGCAAAAGATAGGATAGACAAAACCCTGAAATTAATCTCATTCACTCAATAAAATTTATGCCTGCACGCTTTCCTTTGAGGACTGTGCAAGAATGGAGCAATCTATGAAAAAAGAGTTCATTGAGCTAAATACACTTACTGGTGATGGCAGACTTTATCATAATAATATGCTGGATACGATGGAGGCCTTGATTCCAAATCCCTTTGTCAGCTGCCACGCGGCGGACTTACTTGAACTTGCGAATGGAGACATCCTATGTTGCTGGTTTGCAGGATCGGATGAAGGAAATGCGGATATCAGTATTGTCATGTCTAGGCTGAATGCAGACAGTAATATTTGGACCGTACCAGTGCGAATTTCAGATGATAATAATAATTCAGAGCAGAATCCTTCGTTGTTTCTAAAGGATAACGGAGAAATCTGGGCAATCTATACCTCACAGGGTTCCAGGGAAGATCTGGGCGGTAAAAGATTCAATCTTCAGTATACGTCAACTATCAGGTACAAAATATCCACAGATAATGGATATACCTGGGGTGAAACAAAGACGTTATTCGGAAGAGAAGGTTCTTTCTGTAGACAGAAAATCCAGGTTTTATCAAATGGCCGTTGGATTTTTGGCAACTGGTTCTGCTTTAATGATGACAGCAGAAATGGAACGGATACCGCGGCAGTACAGATTTCTGATAACAAGGGAGAAACCTGGAAAACCATTGATATTCCGAACAGCCAAGGACGCGTTCATCCCAATATCGTTGAGACTCAAAATGGAAGTTTAATTGCATTATTTAGAAGCCGTAACGCTGACAATATCTATATTGCCAGATCAGATAATTATGGAGATACCTGGTCGGTACCTGTACGTACAGAACTGCCCAATAATAATGCCAGTATTTCAGCAATTAAACTGCAAAGTGGAAAAATCGCAGTAATCTATAATCATTTCCGTGCAAATAATGATGCGGGCAGAGTTGTATGGCCGATGCAGAGGTGTCCGGTAGCGATTGCGATATCAGAAGACGGTGGAAAGTCTTGGCCGATTCGCAGACTGATTGAAGCAGGAGAAGGCTACTTTGGAATCGCTAACAGTATTAACAACAGAAGATATGAATATCCGGTTATCATGCAGGCTGCCAACGGTATGATTCATGTGGCATATAGCTGGGGCGACAGAGTTTGTATCAAATATGCAAGTTTTGACGAAAAGTGGATTATTGGAGACAAACTGGAACAAAACAGTGATATGGAGTTCTTATCTTTTAAAAAATAAGGATGTGAAGAAATTAAAAAAGAATTCAGCATTGCTGAATTCTTAGCGGATAAAGTAAAGTTATTAATTAGTAGAGAGTTGCTAATTAAGAATGAGTTACCAATTAATAAAGCGTATGAATGAGTAACAAACTAATTAATAAGAGCATCATATTTAAGGGTGTTCAGAAATTGTCAGGATCTGTTTTTATAACTTGAGGGCGAAAATCCCGTGGTTTTTTTAAAAATCTTCGAAAAGTAGAAAACTTCAGGAAACCCGACCGATATTGATATTTCCTGAATGGACAAGTCAGTTTCATCTAGCAGCCGTTTCGCCTGATTGATGCGAATGTGGGTAATAAATTCAGGAATCGTATATCCTGTCTCTGCTTTAAAAACCCGTGACAAATAGGAGCGGCTGTAGTTGATATATTCACATAACACATTCACGTTAAGAGGCATATGGTAGTTGGATTCAATAAAATTAGTAACCTGTTCTATTACCGTTTGTTTTTGATGATTCTCAAGGGATAGATGATTGCTTTCGATTGCTTTCTGAATCCTGCTTAGTAAGATACATAAAGTTCCAATACTATATAGCTGATTAATACTGTCTGGATCTGTTCCTAAGTCATTTATAATATCGCCTAGCATATCTTTTAGGTTTTGATTTACAATATTGCGAAAAATACAATGTTCTCTTGTAATTCCGATATCGCCCAGCATAGACTCAAAGGAGGTACCATTTAAGCAGACCCACATCAATTCCCAGGGATCCTCTGTATTCGCATGATAGTAATGACTTTCCCTCGGAAATAAGATAAACATATCACCTGCCTGCAGGAAGGTTTCTTCCTTATTCAGCAACAGATATCCTTTTCCTTTTACGACAAAAACTATCTTAAAGTTTTCAAGTACCCTGGGGCCGATTACATGCTCAGGACCACATTTACGATAACCTGTCCAGGTAATGTAAAAAGATGAATTGAGCTGATCTTTGGTGGGGGTGTGATAATACTGCTTGATATATTCATCCATGACAAACACCTTCTTCTATGTGAAATTGGTAAATATATAGATAGTGTATCTCTTATAAGTTTATCACAATATTAATTTTGCTTCAAGAAGAAATAAGTATCAGGACATTAAGAATAGGAAAATAATAGAAATACAGAGAAAGGATATAGATATAAAATACCGATTTAAGTGATATAGATCTAAGCAAATAGTATAACTAAATAGTATAACTAAATGCTGAAGATATAACTATGAGCGAGGAGGCGAACTATGATAGAGATACTCATTCTTGCGGATGATATTACAGGTGCTCTTGATACCGGGGTTAAATTTGCAGTAAGTGGAGCTACGGTCAGGGTTGCAACGGACCTATCCTATGATTTTATGAAAGAAATCAGTAATACGGAGGTGCTGGTATTCAATACGGAAACGAGGCATCTTCCCTTTCAAGAGGCTTATGAAATCGTATTTGACATTGTCAGAAAAGCGATGATTGCTGGCATTCCTCATATCTTTAAGAAAACGGATTCTGCACTTCGTGGAAATATCGGAAGTGAATTAACTGCTTTACTCGATGCATCAGACGAGAAGATGCTCCCGTTTATACCGGCTTATCCTCAGATGAATCGATACACAATGGATGGAATTCACTATATAAGTGGAATTCCGGTGCATTTAAGTGAGTTTGGAAAAGATCCTTTTGAGCCGGTTAAGAGCTCCTATATTCCAAACATTATTCACGATCAGAATAATATTTATACTGAAACAGTACCAATTGTTAAGGGAAAGCCGTTTATCTATCATGATGAATCGAATAAGGGAATTTATATTTTTGACGCCCGGACGGAAAATGATTTGATTCGTATCACGAAAAATCTTAATAATCAGAAGAGATTACGAATCATGGCTGGCTGCGCGGGTCTCGCATCTACCTTGCCAAAAATATTTGGATTAAAAGGGAAACGACAGATAATGCCGAAGCTTCCCCCGAAATTTCTTATGATTTGCGGCAGTATCAATCAAATTTCAAGAAAACAATTAGATTATGCAGAAAAGAATGGCTTCCGTCGGGAACATTTATCCATGGAACAAAAAGTAGAACACAAATACTTTGAATCAGAATCTGGTAAAACAAGTATTGAAAAAATGATAGCGATATGTAAAAGTAATTCACGTATCATTATTGATACGGGTGATTCAAATACATTTGATGATACAGTTTTATATGCAAAGGAGCATGACATATCAGTCGACGATATCAGAGTGAACATATCAGACAATTTAGCGCTTCTTACAGGAAAATTACTGAAAGCAGAGTCGGATATGACGCTTATGATTACAGGCGGAGATACCCTGACAGGATTTTTGAATGGGATAGGGTGTAACGAACTGATACCAATTGGTGAGTTGGAACCAGGATCGGTTTTATCAAAGTTTTGGAGGGAAGGAAAAGAATTTTATGTGATTTCTAAATCCGGAGGCTTTGGGGATAAAGAATTGATCGTCAATTTGGCCAATACGATAGTAAAGGATAAGGAGAGATAATTATGAGTTTAACCAAATACACGCTAGCAATGCCGCGAGTAATCTATAGCGGCGAGAATGCATTGGAAAACATAACAACTATATTAGCGGATCATTACAAGAAAGTAGTGGTGTTTACGGATAAAGGGGTTCTTGCAACGGGTCTGCTTACACTACCGTTAGAACTGATTAAGAAGTCAGGAACGGAGTATGAAATTCTAGAGGATCTTCCGGTAGAACCCTCCTGTGATCAAGCACAGGCGATCATTGATCTTTTTAAAGAAATGAAGGCTGATTTTATTATTGCAATCGGTGGTGGCAGCGTAATGGACATCGCAAAATTGGCTTCTATCTCAGTAACAGATGACTACTGTGTGAGAGATCTGCTGGATAATCCGGGCAGAGGCAAGAAATTCGTTAAGACTTTAATGATTCCGACTACCGCAGGAACCGGATCAGAGGCAACGCCAAACAGCATCGTACTGGTACCGGAAAAAGAATTAAAGGTGGGCATCGTCAATTCGGAAATGATTGCGGATTATGTAATTCTGGATTCAATCATGATTAAGAAACTTCCAAGAAAAATTGCAGCGGCGACCGGACTGGATGCATTATGTCATGCAATTGAATGCTATACTTCCAATAAATCAAACTATTTCAGTGATACTTTTGCACTGGAGGCATTGAAACTCATTATGAATAATATAGAAGAATCCTGTACGGGACCGGAAGCGGTAGAAGCAAAGAACGCAATGATGATTGCTTCATTTTACGGCGGAGTCGCAATTACTGCCTCTGGAACCACGGCAGTGCATGCACTATCCTATCCGCTCGGAGGGAAATATCATATTCCTCACGGAGTATCGAATGCGATGTTATTAGTACCTGTCATGAAATTCAATGAAAGTATGTGCAGGGAAAGGTTCGGCAGGATATACGATGCAGTAAATCCCGGTTCAGCCTCGATGACAATAGAGGAAAAATCCAAATGGATCGTGAACCGATTAGATGAAATCGTAACGAACCTGGAGATTCCAAGAAGACTGGATGAGTTTGGAGTGAAAAAGGAAGATTTAGAAGAACTCGTCAACGCAGGAATGCAGGTTACAAGGCTCCTCGTCAATAACATGAGAGAAGTAACAGCCGATGATGCCAGGAAGATTTATCTGGAGATCTTATAGAAGATTAACTTCAAAACAGGAAAGAATGGAGAGAAAAAATTATGGTAAAAATAAGAGGAATTATACCACCGATTATCACACCGATGAAGGAAGACGAGTCGATTAACGAACAGGAACTGCGTAATCAGGTCAACCGTCAAATCGAATCAGGTGTTCATGGAATATTCACCTCCGGAACGAATGGAGAAGGTTATATCTTAAACTCCGCAGAGAAGGAACAAGTATTAAGCGTTGTGATTGATGAAGTCCGCGGCCGAGTTCCAGTATATGCCGGTACTGGGTGTATCAGCACAAAAGATACGATAAGAGAATCGTTAGCAGCCAAAGCGCTAGGTGCTGATATTCTATCCATCATCACACCCTCCTTTGCTGCAGCTTCCCAGGTGGAAATCTATGATCATTATAAGGCAGTAGCGGAAGCAGTTGATCTACCGATCGTGCTTTATAATATTCCTGCCAGAACCGGAAATTCAATTTCTCCTGCAACGGTTGCTAAGTTAAGTAAAATTGATAATATCGTAGGAGCGAAAGACAGCAGCGGAAACTTTGATAATATGCTGCAGTACATCGAGCAGACTAAAGACATAGACTTTGCAGTTCTTGCAGGCAATGATTCCTTGATCCTATGGAATCTATTAGCCGGAGGAGCCGGGGGCGTATCCGGTTGTGCCAATGTATATCCGAAAACAATGTCCTTAATCTATGACCTGTTTGTTGAAGGTGACATCGCAAAAGCAAAAGAATATCAGGACAGTATCCGTACTTTTAGAGATTGCTTTAAATATGGTAATCCGAACACAATCGTGAAAAAAGCAGTTTCCCTTTTAGGCTATCCGGTAGGTGACTGCCGCAGACCGTTCTACTACATTTCTGAAGAAGGAATCGAAGCCCTGAAGAAGGTTTTAGAAGAAAACAAAGCAAAAGGAATGTGCTAAATTAAGTCAGGAAGGAAATGGAGCATATATGATGAAGAGACCAATTTTGGGAATTACAATGGGAGATCCAGCCAGCATTGGGCCGGAGATCTCAGTAAAAGCCTTATCGAATAAAGAAATTTATGAACAATGCAGGCCTATCATTATCGGCGATGCAGCGGTTATGGTAAAAGCAGCTGAGATTGTAGGAATGCAGAATATTAAAATCAATGCAGTCAAATCTGTTTCTGATGCGAAATTTGAATATGGCACGATTGATGTATATGATATGGGACTGATCGATATAGATAAGCTAGAGTATGGTAAGGTATCTGTCACAGCCGGAGAAGCCTCCTTCCAGTATGTAACAAAAGTAATTCAATTAGCTTTAGACGGCGAGGTAGATGCTACCGTTACAAATGCACTGAATAAAGAGGCAATGAATGCAGCAGGACATCATTTCTCAGGACATACGGAAATCTATGCTGAGTATACAGGAAC
This sequence comes from Mobilitalea sp., assembly GCA_049657865.1. GTDB lineage: Bacteria > Bacillota > Clostridia > Lachnospirales > Lachnospiraceae > Mobilitalea. Next base: position 9,318 of record JBASOB010000499.1, on the reverse strand, counting down.
AGCGAAATATACGATGATGCTGGCATTTGAGAAGATCAGGGTCGTACATGTATCTACCCATGTTTCTCTGCGGGAAGCCTGCGACAGGGTCAAAAAGGCAAGGGTACTAGAAGTAATTGAAATTGCGAATCAGGCCTGCAAGAATCTAGGAATTGCAGAACCTAAAATAGGTGTAGCCGGTCTTAATCCACATAGTGGAGAAAATGGCCTTTTTGGAAGAGAAGAAATCGATGAAATCATACCTGCAATTGAGGAAGCAAAAGCGAAGGGAATTAGTGTTGATGGACCAGTTCCGCCAGATACGATATTCTCGAAAGCAAGAGGCGGATGGTACGATATTGTAGTAGCAATGTATCATGATCAGGGGCACATTCCACTGAAAGTGGTAGGCTTTGTCTATAACGAAAAAGATCAGAAATGGGATGCGGTAAGTGGAGTCAATATCACACTAGGACTTCCAATTATAAGAACTTCTGTGGATCACGGAACCGCATTTGATGCAGCTGGAAAAGGAACGGCTAATGAGTTCAGCTTAATTAATGCAATTCATTATGCAATTCAATTGGCCAAAGCGAGTAAATAATTTCTGAGGGTAACCAGATACTGCCTATCTGGAGACAGACCTTGTAAAGAAAATCTAATCAGAGCATCAGCTATATTAGAATAGACCCGGTAAGCCGGACAGTTAAAAGCTCCCCCATTTTAACTGCCCGGCCTGCAGGGTCTATTTTAAGTTCAGGGGAATCCAGGTGATGTCTACAACTTATTCGCTAAAACAAGATTATTAATTTAGATAGGATGTTCTTTTTTAAGTACCTTGCATACTAGACTTATTTTAGTTCATTAGAAGCAGCTGATCTATTGAATATACAAAATACGAAAAATCATTTACATATAGGTATATTTGTGTAATAATGGTAAAAATAAAAAACTAGAAATGAGTTGATTGCCATTAACCTGCGAATAATAAACACGTACCGAGGACTTCCTAGAAATATGTATATTATGTTTGGCGCTACTGTAATTAATCGATTCGGCGACTTTGTTATGCCCTTCCTAACGATGTATCTTACAATTAAAATGGGACTGTCCTATGAAATTGCAGGAATCATAGTTACGATATCGGCCTTGATCGGAATTCCGTCTTCGCTCCTCGGAGGAAAATGTGCCGATGAACTCGGGAGAAAAAGGACTTATCTGATTGCGCAGGGAGGTGCAGCTTTGGCCTTACTGCCTTGTGCTTTCTTAAAAAATCCGGTTCCGATTGTAATCTTCCTTTTACTATCCACTTTTTTTAACGGTGCAGTAAGACCCCCGATGAATGCGATTATCACGGATATTCTTCCGCCTCATCAAAGACAGCTGGGATTTTCACTTCAGTATCTGGGTATTAATGTAGGGGTGGCGCTGGGACCTATCGTTGCCGGCTTTCTGTTCAACAATTTCCTGCCTATGCTTTTCATCGGAGATGCACTTACTTCCTTTATTGCATTATTTCTGATATGGAAGAATATTAAGGAAATCAAACCGGAACACCTTAAGGAAACCGCCTATTCCGAACTGGAAAAAGAAGAAAAAGGGAATACGATCAGTGCACTGATAAAAAGACCGCAAATCACGATATTCTTAATCGTATATATACTGTACAGCTTTGTCTACACGCAGCACAGATTCGCATTGCCACTGACGACGGAGGCAGCTTTTGGTAGTGCAGGAGCAAGCAGGTTTGGAATTTTAATGAGTATTAACGCGTTCACCGTGTTACTCTGTACGGTCGCAGTAACATCGTTTACCAGACATTTGAAGCCTATCATCAACATAGCAATCGCTGGTATAGTTTACGCTGTCGGCTTTGGAATGCTTGGCGTAATCCATAGTTATTACATGTTTATTCTGTCGACTATCATCTGGACCCTTGGAGAAATCCTTGTGGTTACGAACTTTGGTGTGTACCTGGCGGATAACAGTCCCAGCAATTTCAGGGCCAGGTTTAATGCAGTAGGTTCCCTGAGCTGGTCATTCGGTGCAGCGCTAGGTACTTCCATCGCAGGAAGATTCCTTCAAAAGATTGGTCTGAATTATATATGGCTGCTTACTTTCGTACTTGCGATCCTTGGAACGACAGGCATGCTTGGAATTTATTTTGCAGGAAAGAAGAGAAAAAATTCGGTTAAGATAGTAGAAGTAACAGGAAATGAAGCAGGATAATAAAATGTAAACTATCTTCCAAAAAATCTAAAAAAAGCTAAAGTTTTCCATTGATTCTTACGATATAACTATTGGTGAAATATGATAACTGGTGGTGGGACAATGATTATTCAGCATAACATGGCAGCGATGTATGCCTTAAATAGATACAATGAGAATACTAAGAATGTTTCTAGGAAGTCGGAAAAACTTGGAACTGGATATAAAATTAATAAAGCAGCAGATAATGCAGCAGGACTTCAGATTTCTGAAAAAATGCGCGCTCAGATAAAAGGACTCGATCAGGCACAGAATAATATACAGGACGGAATTTCTCTCATACAGACGGCTGACGGAGGACTCAGCAATGTACATGATCTCTTGCAAAGAACAAGAGAATTGTGCGTCCAGGCGGCCAGTGATACGTTAAACACGGAGGATAAGGCAGTAATCAAGGGCGAAATAGATCAGATGGCATTAGAAATCGACCGGATTGCGAATCAAACGGAATTCAATACAATTAAGCCCCTGACTTATCAAGATCAGGAAGAAAAAATCGATCTACTTGCTTCATCAGAGGTATATAATGATATTGCGGACAGAGTTACGGATAACACAGACATTGTATTCATCCTGGATAAAACAGGAAGCATGGGAGGAGTAGTCTCCTATGCAAAAGCTACAATTGGTACATTTGTTGATGAGGTAAGTGCTGCATATACTGGTGTTAATTTTGGATTGATTGCCTATGGTGATGTGACAGCCGATACAGATCCTCTTGAAAAATATTCTTTGACAGGTGATAAGGATGATATAAAGTCCTATTTGTCTAGCGTAACGGCATCTGGCGGTGGAGACTGGGAAGAATCTGGTCTCGAAGCAGTAATGGATGCTACGGAAGGTGCATTGTCGATGGGGTTTACGAGCGGTTCAGCAAAGCATTTTGTTATAATAACGGATGCTCCATTTCATGATCCAGCATCAAATGCAACGGATACTGTTGACAGTGTAGCCGCATATCTAAGCTCACAGGGAATTACAGTAGATGTGATTGGTCCATCAGCTGGACTGGGCAATACACAGTTGAGTAAGTTTGTAACGGCAACCGGTGGCAAATATTATAACGTGTCTGATGTGGATCTATACGGAACCGGCAAGATAATTCCTCCTAAGATCCTTAATCTACAGGTTGGAGCCAACACGGACCAGAGCATACAGATGGATTTGTTTGACAGCCGTGCAGCAGGCCTGGGAGTCAATAATCTTTATGTCGACCCTACAGAAAGAGCATGGGAATCACTCACAAAGGTGGATCTTGCCATTGACAGTGTTTCAAAAAAAAGAGGTGAGTTTGGAGCAACACAAAATCGTCTGGAACATGCGCTGAGTAACGCTGGGAATGCGAGTGAAAATATGAGCAATGCAGAATCAAGAATTCGCGATACCGATATGGCTCGAGAAATGGTAGATTATACGAAATTCAATATATTGACGCAATCAGCCCAGTCAATAATGGCGCAGGCGAACACTGCATCGGATGGAATTCTTAGTTTACTACAGTAATCAGTCAACAATCCTTCTTGTTTGGAGGAAGAAAGGAGCATCAACTTATGCATAGTTGATGCTCCTTTTATGATAATTACTTAAGAGAAATTACGGCATAGCATTGAACCGGATAGACGCCATCATATAGGACAATGATATCACCATTATTATTGATACAGACGGGATTGCTCAGATGCTGATCTTTGGTTTTATCCATGGTAGTAAGATCGGTAAGCGGATATGGAATTTTGTTACGCCAAATGGTAGCGCCGTTCACTCCGGTACCCACAATGTCACCTTTATCATTAATTCCTGTAAGATAAATATACTTGGATGCTTTTGCTCCTAACACATCGGTGAGCTGTACTGGTTTTGACTTTGGAGTCTTATAGTAATATGACTTGGGATCATTCCCACTTTTTGTTACCCAATTTGCGATAATTTGTCCCTTACTATTAACAACGGGGAAGAAATACCCTTCGGTAAAATCAAGACCATCAGGCAGAGCTACTTCAATCGGTTCAGCACTCAGACCTGACCAATAGTACATTGTCGGTTTATCTTTTGTCAAATAAGCAAATCCAACAGCAGCACCATTTGAAGCTACGGACTGAAGTCCTGGCTGGATGGGTAAATCTAGAGAAGTTGGAAGCCACCCTTTTGCAACTTTCATAAAGGTAGGTTTTGTTACATTAATTGATTCAAGATAAGCAGGAACAATGGTAGAGGTTTCGGTCATTCCGTTCGAAGTATTTCCAACAACAACTCCTGAATCCAGAATCCTGATCGGAGTAACATTAGGGTCTGGATTCTCATTGATGTCATGCTGTATACTGACGGGATCAGAGGTTAAGGTAGGCCATACACACCCTCCAACAGAAGAAATCGCAACATTATTGTTATTGATTATATTCGCTGTCCAGCTGGATTCCCATACATCGCCGGGTTTTGTATTGAATAAATGCATTTTCCCAGAAGCATCCCAGTAGGCAGCATGAATGGTATTAGTGTTTCCAACAGCAATACGGTTTTCGTTCATCGCTACAGGGACTTGAGCTGTGCTCGATTCGTCTAAAAGATAAGCTAAATTATACTTAGGAACGGAAGACGTGAAGGAGGACTCTTTCAGAGCAGCAAGTTTAGATGTCTTGGTGGCAGACTTACTCCCAGATACTACAAAGGGACTACTTGCATTTCCTTTGCCACTGCTTATCTTGATGTCCGACTTAAGAGTCAGGGCAGGGACGATTCCAATTCGGCCTAAGCTTGCAAAGCCGTTATAGGAACTATTTGCGTTCTTACCAACGCCCCAAATATTATTCGCAGTTGCAACATCTGCAGAACGTGTCCAATAGGCTAGGGTTTTGGTGCTGGAAAGAGTTGCGGCATCCTGATAAGTGGAATTGTCTACTGCTTTTTTGGTTGGCATGCGGGTATTGTCCCATTTACGGGCAGTGATATAAGTACTTATTTCCTTTTGATCCAGTAAGAATACATAATCTTGTACCTTTTCATAATATGCCGAATCGTACTTGGTAAGTAATAAAGTTAACGTCGATTTGGTAGAATCGGCACCAAGGTCAACTTTTCCGCCGGAGGCCACAGCCTTATCGATGGAAGCAAGAATGCATTTATGGGTGGTAGCTTTGATAGCAGCCCACTCTGCCTTAGTGAAATTACTCAAAAATCCAGCTTCTGTGTCGTACGAATTTCCGATATCGACATGATCGGCATCAGGAATCTGACAACTGTATTCTACATTTTTATCGGTACTGTTTAACCACTCTCTTATACTTGATAATCTCCAGTAATTGCTGCCACTTGTTTCTCGGTTACTATCGCCAAGACCATAGGCTAGATCGCCTTTCGCATCAAAGGCTTTGAGGCAGAGAATTTTCTCAGAGTAGATCAAATAACTGCCATCTTTATTCACATTAATGACACGCCATAGAATAGAATCACCATTATACTTACCGAACTTAACGTAACTCCCGAGTTTCAGCTTTTGCGTTGCAGCTTGTGCCTGAAAGAGGGTATGATTGGCTGTAAATGGCAGGAAATTGATGGAAATAAGTAAAGTGAAGAGTACAAACACGATTCGTTTTATTCCGTTTACCAATTGCTTTGTAATCATTTTTTCATCTCCCTTTTCGTTATATGCTTCGTTTCTAAAGATAATGAATGTTCATTCATTTTATAGGGAATTTGATTTATGACTGCCACTCAATTCTGTACGAATTATAGTTGAAACTAATTAGGGGATAGTAGAGAAAGTCTCAAGAAATGTATAAAAATGATGATTAGAAGGTGCTATTAGTTTGAAAATGTATAAAATTAGTAACTCGCTGTAGATAGAACAATATTATATTACTCGAGCGAACAATGCAATCGTAATTTACAGCATAGTTCAAGCATTTTTTTACAAGAACGAGAAAGAAATTCTCTCTGATAAAGGCAGCAATACCTTGTGGTAGAGCTGCCTTAAATTGAAAGTTATGTTAATTGAAAGTTCCTGATACTTGAAAGCTTATGTTAGTTGAAAGTTCCTGTTACTTGAAAGCTTATGTTAGTTGAAAGTTCCTGTTACCTGAAAGTTCATGTTGATTGAAAATTCCTGTTACCTGAAAGCTCATGTTATTATTAAGCTCATGTTATTTGAAAGCATATGTTATTTCAAAGCACATACTACTATAAAACTTACGATATTATAAAAGTCTCTGTTTATGAATTCGGATTATATCTCCCCGAGAATGTCCTTTAAATTAATACTCTCCTCGAAATCAGGATCTAAAAGGAGGGATTTATCTACGTATTCCATCGCCTTATCAAGTTCCTGCAGACTGTAATAGCAGAGGGCAATTTCATAATTGGTTCCGGCATCTTCACCGTAAAATTCTAGGGAAGACTGAAAAAGAAGGAGGGCATCCCGGTCCTCACCGAAATAAGCAAGTAATGAACCTAAGCAGGAGGCGAGATCGCCCTCTTCCCCAATCGGAAAATAATATTCCCAGACCTTATGGATGGCTGATATCATCTCGTCTTTAGGGAAATCTTCTTCGGATGCGATTCTCTCTAGTAAGGTATTGTAGAAGTCGAGGAAGGTTCGTGCGTCCCAAAGCGTGTATCTTAGAAAGGTCAAAAGTTCTTTGGTGGTAAGAGACTTATGAAACGGTACAATTGCTTTTTTTAGCACATAAAAATCATCCGGACCTATATTTTCGATCATTTCCTGACAGGCTAGTTCTGTTTCTATAAAATCATGCGAACTTTGACTTAATAAGAATAAGGACGTGGTTACATTCTCATGATCATAAAGGCTGTGAATTGCTTTTCCACCAAGCCCCTTAAAATATAGTTCCATGGCATGAAAATTAACAGTCAAAGAGATAGAGCCGTGCTTGGATAAGTAGGGGTGATAATTTTTATCCATTGACGAGAGATTCCGGTATCCTTTATCCGTGGCGATTAAGAGGATGTCATCATGAAACAGCTCTTTCAGTCTGTTGATGCATCTTAATGCAACGACAGGCAGGGAGAAAGCGGTATCCTCCAGGCAATCTTTATAATATAGAAGAATATCGTTCATATTTGTTTCTTCATAATAGGTATTACCCTGAATCTGCCGATCCGTGTATTCATAGTCTAAACCAGACAAGATGGACTGATCTTCCGTATCGACCTTATCCTCTTTAGCGGTAACGGTAACCAGGCCTTCATATAGTTCTCCGTCCTTCACGTAGAACGTGTCCTGAGGAATACTGTCGAAGGTATAATTGGCGAATAGGATCAAGGGATTTTTAAGACTGCCTTTGCTTAGAACTTCGCCGCTGTATCTTAATTGAAGCTCTACCCCACAGGCCATATCAAAGGTTGCACAGTCAAGAATACCACTTTCAAAATAGGGTTTTAAAGAACTGTGATTTAGCCAATAGGCAACATTCCGCTCAGCAAGATCTGTTATGATATATTTGAACTTCAGCCCGTTCAGGGAAGAATGTTCCACCATATGTAAAAATCTCTTAAGAAAAGTATAAGTAAATCTTCCGACTCCTGCCGCAAGCTCCATGAGGTAGATCGTAGCATTACGATCATAATCCTCTCTAGAAACCATGTCCTTGCAGTAACCAAAAACTATTTTCGCATATAAGTTGGCAATATAAGGATTAGTGGTGATATATTGAGGCACAATTCCCTTACTCCAGGCCTCTGGACCTTGATTCGCGTAAAAATCCGACTGCAGTTTCCATAGCATGGACTGCGATAAAGGTTTATCAGCTTCCAGAATAGTACCGGAAGGTTCTGAGGAATTTGATTTGTTAGACTTTTGCACATGAATTTTTTGTATTTTTTGTTCCATTATAATAACCATACCTCTTTCTTTTTTCCTATAAACACTGGGCGACAGGCACAAAGTTGCGTATGAATAATCTTCACTTTGTGAAGACGACTTCCTTAACAGTAATTTCTCCTGAATTAGCAATTGTGTGAAAGCTAATAGTAGCATTATACAACAAATGCAGAAAAAAGAGGATTACTTTTAATCAATTATTTTTTTATTACTTGAAGATATAGATCAAAGTTGGATCATATACAGGCTATAGCAGAGGACATACAGATAATTATCAGATTACTTTCAGATAAAATATCAGAAGAAGTGAATATTTAGATGTTCCTAATTGATTGTTTTATATGATACAATAGAAGAAAAAACATCGGAGAACAGGTCATGGGGAATACGAGACACGCAATCAACCAACAGCAATCAATTAGAAAAATGAATACAAAGCTGCTCTATGTATCCACGTCGATTTACGAAAATGATTGGCATAGCACCTTGCATTCCCATTATTTTGCTGAGCTTTTTTATGTAATCCATGGTGAGGGGAGCTTTGTGGTGGAGGATAAAGTGTTCTCAGTGAAGGAAGGCGATCTGATCATCATCAATCCGAACATTGAGCATACGGAAAAATCCATCAATGCAAGCCCCTTGGAATATGTGGTTCTTGGGATTGACGGCCTGGTGTTCAACTTTCATCAAGAGGATCCGGAAGCATCTTACAGTGTATTTAACTTCCGTAATAACAAGCGACACCTCCAGTTTTATATGACCTCCATGTTAGAGGAAATTGAGGAACAGAAGCCGGAATATGAGATGGTCTGCCAGAACCTGATGGAGGTATTCTTAGTCCAGATTATTCGCGCTGCCAAATATGATCTGATCGCAACGAATATCGCTATGTCCAAGAAGATCAATAAAGAATGCAGCCGGGTCAAGAGATATCTAGACTCCAATTATGTAAATCATATCACAATTGATCAGCTGTCAGAACTTACTCATATGAATAAATATTACCTGATCCATGCCTATTCTAAATACGCGGGTTTGTCACCGATTAACTATCTGAATTTCAGAAGGATAGAGGAGAGCAAGAATCTGCTCGAGAACACAGATTTCTCAATAGCCCAGATTTCCAACGAGGTCGGATTTTCCTCACAGGCTTATTTTGCACAGGTATTTCGAAAGCTGGTCGACAGTTCGCCGAATGATTATAGGAAAAAGAAAAAAATGAGGGAACAGGGATAGAA
>JBASOB010000498.1:0-5348 GCA_049657865.1 Mobilitalea sp. | reverse complement strand
ATACAACTTTCTTCACTACTTCTATCGTATTCTTATATATTTGGTCCGGATTATGTTCTACCCATCCTTTTTCTGATACAATCTGCTCATGCGGCAGATCACTTCTGGCGATTAATTCACCCTCCTGATCAAAAAGCAGGGCTTTTGTTCCCGAGGTACTCTGATCAACCGCTAATATATACTTACCTAACATCCTTCATCAACTCCAGTGCTGCTTTTTTAATACCGGTTTCATTTAAGCCATAATAGTCAAAGACTTGCTTTGAGTTCCCGGTTACCACCGGGTCATCCGGAAGCGATAGATTAGTCACTCTCTTTGGCTGTGTACCTGCCACAATCTGAGCGACCATTGCACCAAGTCCACCGATATAGGTATGTTCTTCTACGGTGATTACTGCTTTTGTTTCTCTCGCTGCTTTGATTACTGCTTCTCTGTCAATTGGTTTTACGCAGTACATATCAATTACTTTTACTGAAATCCCCTGCTCTTTTAACTCTATTGCCGCATTCAGTGCCGGTCTTACCATTTCTCCGCATGCAATGATTGCCAGATCCGTACCTTCCTGTAAGACATTTGCTTTGTCTAATTCAAAAGGAACCTTTCCTTCTTCATAGATATCTTCGACTGCATTACGACCAACACGGATATAAGCTGGTTTTTCATCTTTCAGTAAGTTCTCAATCAAAGCAGTAGTTTGAAAATGATCACTCGGAATATAAACTCTCATATTCGGGATTGACCCCATCGTTGCAATATCGGTAGCCGAATGATGTGTCATGCCGAGGGCACCGTAGCTGATACCGCCGCTAATTCCAATCAGTTTTACATTCGTATTGGAATATGCCACATCAACTTTTGCCTGTTCCAGACTTCTAGTCGTCAGGAAGCTGGCCGGTGAAGCTACAAAAGATTTTTTACCGCATTTTGCAAGCCCCGCAGCAATTGATACAATATTCTGTTCCGCGATACCGGTCTCAACGAACTGACTTGGATGAGCTGCCACAAAATCCGATAATGAGGCTGAACCTCTGGAATCACTGCAGAGAACTACTATATTCTTATCTGTATTTGCTTTTTCTACTAGTACGTCACAGATTGCCTGACGGTTTGCTATCTTACTCATATGCTGCCACCCTCCTTTGTTCAAGTTCAGCTAATGCCTGTTGATACTCTTCCTCTGTCGGGATTCTATGATGCCATGCTACTTTATTCTCCATGAAGGATACCCCGCATCCTTTGGTCGTATCCGCAATAATTACCGTAGGCTTGCCTTTCAGTCCTTTTGCAGCCTGAAACGCTTGATCCATAGAGTCAATATTATTTCCTTCTGCATGAATTACATTCCAGCCGAAACTGCTCCATCTCTCATCTTGGCTGTCTTGTGCCATGATCTCTTCCGTGCCGCCGGATATCTGCAAACGGTTTCTATCTACTACTGCAGTCAGGTTGTCTAGCTTGTAATTTCCTGCTGCCATAGCACCCTCCCATACAGAGCCTTCCGCAAGTTCCCCGTCGCCCATTACGGTATATACCCGGTAGGAGCTTTGATCCATTCTTCCGGCAAGCGCCATGCCGACCGATACGGACAGACCATGACCGAGTGATCCTGAGTTCATTTCGATTCCGCTTATTTTATTATTTGGATGACCAATAAACTTTGACTTAAACTGTGAATAAGTTTCAAGTTCTGATTTTTCAAAAAATCCTTTTTTTGCAAGAACGCAATATAGGGATTCTACGGAATGTCCTTTACTTAGTATAAATTTGTCTCTTTGCGGATCATTTGCTGTCTCCGGTGTAATATTCATATGTTTGAAATATAGAGTTACCAGAATATCCATAACACTGAAGTCACCGCCAATATGCCCTGTCTTTGCCTTGTATATCATGTCAACCACATCTTTCCTAAGTTCGAAAGATAATGCTTTTAAGTTCTCCATGATTTTCCTCCTTGTTCGCTTCTTTTCGGTTACTCTTCATTCTCCTCTGATATAGGCTTTCACCTTTTCTTCAATCGGATCATAAAGATCTGGTTTTACATTGATATATTTGCATGCCTCATAAAGTACCGGAACAATATCTTTATGAATCCCCACACAGTGATGGATGTAAGGTCCGCACACGAGTTTATCTTCTAATCTCTTCAGGTTTTCAACTTCAACCCATAGATAGGTACCCTTCGTGAAGGGACCTTCAATTGCTTTCGCATTCCCAATCAATAAGGAGTATTCTCCGTTATCACCGTCGAATCTGCACAAGGTAACCTCTCCTTCTTTTGCCTGAGCTTCTACCGCACCGGGATAGTCAAAAGCTAATGGATATCCAAGGGTAGGTTTTTCTCTTGCGATAGAAAGTGGCCATGGACCGCAGTGCTGAAGCAGCTCTCCGTTTTCATTCTCCGGATGACGAACTGTCCAATCAGCAAAGAAGGATCTTGTCTCTCCCATACCTGCTGCTTCCACTAAGAGTGAAGTGATTGCTCCGTGAATATCAGTTTCACATGCTACCGGGATACCCAGATCATTCATCAGGGAATTTGCTGCGCAGGGCATAACGCCAAGTTCTGCCTGAAGGGCATTCCAGCACTGGATTGCAATTGCATTACATCCATATTTCTCTGCCAGTTCCTGCATCGCAATCTTCATTGCAGCCACATTACCCACTGCATTTTCATCTATTGTTACGTTCATATTTTCTCTTATATATGCAACCACTTCTGCAACCTTGTCTCTTTGCGTTCTTGCTGCTTTTACTGTCTGAGTAAATTCCGTCATAGGAATCGGAGCCAGCTGGATATTGTATTTTTCCAGTAATTCTCCTTCGTTGCACATGGTGGACCAGAAATCAAACGGTCTTGTTGATATCTGCAGGATTCTTGTATTCCTAAACACTTTCACGACATTGCATACTGCAAGGAAGTCCTTGATTCCTCTCTCGAATTCAGGATCCTGTAATCTACAGTTAGTCAGATAAGTAAAAGGTATTTTAAATCTTCTAAGAACCTTCCCTGTTGCAAACAAGCCACATTGACTGTCTCTTAACCGGATACCGTCCTCATCCGGACTCTCATCCCGCGGGCCCCATAAAAGAACCGGAACATTAAGATCTTTCGCTAATCTGGCACACTCATACTCGGTGCCAAAATTACAATGGGGAAGAAATAATCCATCAACCTTAGCTGCTCTGAATTTCTCTGCTATTTTAATTCGGTCTTCCTCGTTGTAAAGCAGACCCTCTTCATTTATGTCAGTAATATCAACGAATTCAACCCCCAGTTCTGTCAGTCGGTCTCTGGTTAAATTACCATATTTAATTGCGTCAGGTGCACTGAAAATACTTCTTCTGGTTGGTGCAAACCCTATTCTTATTATATCCATAATTTACCTCATTCCTGCGCATCTTTTTGCGCCTCTTAAGCTTCTTTATTTCGTTAAATCTTTTACGCTGTCTCTTTCAATAAATTCGGTACATAGCTGTGTTTTTGTTTTAATTCCGTTTGGATTTCGCATCACGTCAAGAAGTCTTCTTACTGCCAACTGCCCCATCTCCTGCTTAAATACTTTTATCGTGGTTAACCTTGGGGTTGATATCTCACAGGAAGCTACATCGTCAAATCCGATTAAAGATACATCCTCTGGTATACGATAACCCTTTTCAATCAACGCTTTCATTGCCCCTAGGGCAATCATATCATCATCCGCAAAAAATGCAGTAGGAAGCTGCGGTTTCTGCTGCAGATAAGCCAGCATATCTCGGTAAGCACCATCCATTGCAGTATCAAGAGTAACTACGTATTGTTCTTTAAAAGCAATATGATATTTATGCAGTGCTCTTAAATAGCCATTACTTCTTGAGCTGAAAGCCTTAATTCTGAACCTTCCTCTTAGATATCCAATCTCTTTATGACCTTTTCTTATTAAGTATTCTACTGCATTTTTAGCTGAGTCAGAGCTATTAATCAACACTCCGTTAAAATCCATGGAGGTACTCCAGCTGTCAAGTATCACCATCGGGCATTTCGCATCCTTGAATCTTAGAAAGTCCTCATCCATTGCTTCCGTCCCCAGTATAATAACCCCGGTGGACCTATCATTTAATATCTCTTTGATTCGTGTCTCATAGGCATCGCTTCTACGATCAAGATTGCACATAATCATATCGAATCCTGACTCTCTGCATTCTGATTCTACACCTTCTAAAAGATTCGTGAAGAAGGGGGAATTGTCAATGATAGAACCGTCTCTCTTATAAATAACCAGCATAATTCTCTTAACTTTCAAATCATTTACATATCCGATTTCATTCGCAACTCTGAAAATCTCATCTGAAGTCTCTTTATTAACGCCCTTCTTGTGATTGAGTGCATTTGAAATGGTTGCTGGTGAGAATCCTGTAATTTTACTGATACTTCTAATACTTTGTTTCATAGGTCCGCCTTTCTTTTATCCATTATAAATTGTTTATATGAATATTCAATACATTTTAGTAAATCGAAATATTTTTTGTGCGTTTTTGTCAATAAATATGATATTTTCTTGTACATTATGTATCTATAAATGGTTTAATATGGTATATTACAACATTTAATGTCATTAATAGTCTTTATTATAAACATTTATATATAAACTTTTATATAAACATTATAATGTTCCTGCTATATTCCGTCAAGTATAATAATGGTTTATACCAGTGCTCCTTTAGTAATACGAATTTCTTAATCTATAGATTAATTCTTCGTATTGGCTTTTCTCTTTTGTTCTACTCTTTTGTTCTACTCTTTTGTTCTTCTCTTTTGTTCTTCTGATTGGTTCTAAAAATCATAAAAGACAGCTAATACGATCATCCATCTTAGCGATGATCTTGTCAGCTGTCCTTTTATGATACTAAATAATAATATGATTTATATTACTTTATAATTTTGCCGCACACAGATTTTGATTCTCAATCGTATTCAAAATCTTACTTTACGATATTTCTATCTTCACCGTTCTGGAATGCAACGATATTTTTGAACACTTCTTCCGTTACCCGGCGGCGGGCTTCTACCGTAGCCCAGGCAATATGAGGAGTAATGATAAGTTTTGTGCTGTCCTGAATTCCAATGAGCGGATTAGTTTCACGCATGGGTTCTGCCGAGAGTACATCAAGACCTGCACCGGCAATCCAGTCTTCCTTCAACGCTTTGTACAAAGCCTCTTCGTTAATGATAGGACCACGTCCTAAGTTCAGAAGTATAGCGCTCTTTTTCATCTTATGAAGCTGTTCTTCACCGATTAAATTCCGTGTCGTGTCATTAAGAGGTGCATGAACCGAGATAACATCGGATTCTTTTAATAAAGTATTCATA
>JBASOB010000497.1:0-1660 GCA_049657865.1 Mobilitalea sp. | reverse complement strand
GGACATGAGATGAAGGTAACTCAGAATTACGGTATGAGCGAGCTGATCGGCCCCGGTGTATCAGGTGAATGTCTGGAACTCTGTGGAATGCACATCAATGAAGACCATTTTATTCCGGAAATCATAGATCCTGAGACCGGTGAAGTATTACCGGCGGGCGAAAAGGGAGAACTCGTGATCTCTTGCATTACAAAAGAGGCACTTCCACTGATTCGTTACCGCACTAAAGATATTACAAGATTAATCTATGAACCATGTAAATGCGGCAGAACGACGGTCCGAATGGAGAATCTATCCGGGCGTTCCGATGACATGCTGATTATCCGTGGAGTTAATGTATTCCCAACTCAGATAGAGGAAGTTCTATTAAAAGTACCGGGGATTGGTGCACATTACGAAATAGTCGTAGACCGTAAGAATTTCCTTGATACGATGGAAATCAAGGTCGAATTAGCGGATGAAGCCCTTTTGGATTCTTATTCGAAGTTAGGGGAGCTTGAGCAAAAAATAAAAACTAGTTTAAGGGTTGTACGAGGTGTCGATGCTGTGATAAAATTAGTTGCACCGAGAAGTTTACAGCGTTTTGAAGGCAAGGCAAAGAGAGTGACAGACTTACGTAAGGATAAATTGTAAGATTAAGAAAAATCAAAGAGTTACAGAATCACAAAGAATCAAAGGAATACAAATTCAAATGTAAAATTGCCAAGAACTAGTGAGATATAGGATTAAATGTAGAAATACAAAAAAATTAAAATGTTCAGAATTGAAAAAGCAGGTAAGATGTTTGTAAATAAAATCAACAGGCTACACAAGAAGGGAGTTTTGCACAGTGTCAGAAAAAGTAATTATGCTCGGGAATGAAGCGTTTGCACGTGGAGCTTATGAAGCAGGATGTAAAGTATCCGCGGCTTATCCAGGAACACCTAGTACAGAAATCAGCGAGAATATCGTTAAATATGAAGAGATTTATTCCGAATGGTCCCCAAATGAGAAGGTGGCAATGGAGGTAGCAATCGGAGCTTCTATGAGTGGAGTCAGATCGCTTGCTTCTATGAAACATGTAGGTCTTAATGTTGCCTCGGATCCATTATTTACAGCGGCGTACATTGGAGTTAACGGAGGATTGGTAGTTGTCGTTGCGGATGATCCGGGTCTTTACAGCTCTCAAAATGAGCAGGATACCAGAGCAGTTGCAAGAGCAGCAAAAGTACCGGTACTAGAACCTTCCGATAGCAGTGAAGCAAAAGAATTCATGAAATTCGCTTTTGAAATGAGCGAAAAATATGATACACCGGTAATTGTAAGAACCACCACAAGACTATCTCATTCCCAGGGAATGGTAGAGCTAAACGATAGAGTGGAAGTAGAAGATAAACCCTATGTAAGAGATGTTGCCAAGAATGTTATGATGCCTGGTAATGCAAAAGGACGTCATCTCGTAGTTGAGAGCAGAGAGAAAGCATTGGCTATAGATGGATGTACTTTCCCTGTCAATAAGGTGGAATACAACGATACTAAGATAGGTTTTATTACTTCAGGAATTCCTTATCAATATGTAAAAGAAGCATTTCAGGAAGCATCCATACTCAAACTTGGAATTGTAAATCCTCTTCCAAGAAAATTGATTGAAGAGTTTGCATCAAAGGTAGATGTATTATAT
>JBASOB010000496.1:0-2223 GCA_049657865.1 Mobilitalea sp. | reverse complement strand
GTATTCTACACCTCATTAGGTCACCATGACGATGTATTTGACAAATCCCCTACTGCAGAAGTGATGATGGAACGAGGTTTATTATGGGCAGCAGAGGGAAAGCAATATGCCCTTAAGAATGGACTGACTACAGAAAGATTTGAGAATTCTGCAAAGATGTATTAAGAAAGAATCCCTATCTCATTTAGAAATTTATCTCAATTATATTATATTTATTTTCACTGCAACAGCTCTGAAACAGTGGAATTTTTGAAAACGAAGTACTTATAATTGCAAAATATTGGTCAAATTACACCTAAATAGGACATTTTGGGTAACTATTACATCAATCAATTTCAGAAAATTAGGGTAAAATGAGTTTGTTGCAGTAGAATCATATATAGAATCAAGTATCACTTTGGAGGAAATTAGAATGAAAACTGTAAAAGTAGCTATGATTGGTGTTGGTGCTATCAGTGGTATTTATCTTGAAAATATCGCTCAGATATTCAAAGAAGTGGAATTAGTAGGAGTTTGCGACCTTGTCCGTGAGCGGGCAGAACAGGCACAGGAAAAGTATCAGATAAAGAAACTTTATGAAACAATGCAAGATGCCTTCGCTGACACAGAAGTCGATATCATACTAAATCTTACAAGACCTTACGAACATTATGAAGTAACGAAAGCTGCTCTTCTAGCTGGTAAGCATGTATATAGTGAAAAGCCCTTGGGAGCAAGCTTTGAAGAAGGCAAGGCACTCGCAGCCCTTGCAGAAGAAAATGGCCTAATGTTAGGTGGTGCTCCAGATACCTTTCTTGGTTCTGGAATCCAGACCTGCCGTAGATTAATTGATGACGGATATATCGGCGAACCAATCGGTGCTGCAGCATTTATGATCTGCCATGGACACGAGACTTGGCATCCCGACCCTGAATTTTACTATAAATACGGCGGTGGTCCAATGCTTGATATGGGACCTTATTATATCACTGCATTAATTAATCTCATGGGCGGAGTTGCGGGTGTAACAGGTGTAACAAAATCAAGTTTTGCGCAAAGAACCATCACAAGTGAGCCAAAAAGCGGAACTATGATAGAGGTGGAGGTACCGACCTATATTACCGGAATATTGAATTTCGATAGCGGTGCCGTCGGAACAATTTTTACTACTTTTGATGTATATTATAAACAACAGGCGCGTTTTGAAATATATGGTACAAAGGGCACTCTGTTTGTTCCTGATCCAAATTGCTTTGGTGGTCCTATTACATTATTTCGCCCCGAAGACGGAGAATATAAGGAAATGCCTTTGCTGTATGACTATAAGGAGAATTCTCGTGGCCTCGGCCTTGCCGATATGGCAAAGGCCTTACAAACTGGCAGGGATTTCCGGGCAAATTATAAGCAGACCTATCATGTGTTAGATATCATGACAAGCATTGAGAAGAGCAGCGAAGAAAAACGCTATATTCCACTTGCGACACATTACGAACGCTCTTTGCCAATGGGAAATAATGCGATACATGGTCTATTGGATTAATTTATGGTTAAAGCTCCAAAATAAAGAAACACCGAGTCAAATGAAATTTTCATCTGACTCGGTGTTTCTTTCGCTTTTTTGTGAATTAAATTATTTTCTCTGAAAAATTCTACCCTTTATTTTTTTATATCAAGATTTATTCTTCCATCTTTAATCTCAATGATCCGATCTGCCTTCTCAGCAATCCTTCTATCATGAGTAATAATTAGAAATGTCGTCTTAAATTCTTCATTGATGCTTCTAAAAAGTTCGTATATATTTTCTGTTGAGTCAGAGTCTAAATTACCGGTTGGTTCATCTGCCAGTATCATTTTAGGATTATTGATCAGAGCTCTTGCAATCGCAGTTCTCTGCTGCTGGCCTCCCGACATTTTATTAGCCATATTATTCTTCACTTTTTCAAGTCCAACAAACTTTAAGGTTGCTTCTGCCTTTTCCATAATTTCTTTTGTAACCCTGCCGTTCTGAATTCGGTATGGCATCAATACATTTTCAAGTGCTGTAAATTCAGGCAATAAATAGTGAAATTGAAATACAAACCCTATTGTCCTATTTCTCAAGTCTGCCAATTGATTTATCTTCATATTCTTAATATTCGTTCCACCGATGATTACGTCTCCAGAGGTTGCTTTATCGAGAGTCCCCATAATATTTAATATTGTGCTTTTGCCACTTCCTGACTGGCCGATGATAGAGTTAAAGGA
>JBASOB010000495.1:0-14677 GCA_049657865.1 Mobilitalea sp. | reverse complement strand
CTTCATACCGATCAAAGCATTTATTACTAATATAGCTAAAATAATTATTACTAGTATATTCATATCAAACTCCATTCTGTTATAATATTTCATTTCGAGCAACCACACAAATCTACCATATAAAGATATACCCCTTCACTCGAAACCAATAGCATGCTACCTTGCAACATCTCAACACTCGAAAGAGCAAGGAACTCACACCCAATAGCATGCCTACTTATAACATCCCAACATCTTCAAGAACAAGGAACTCGCACCCAATAGCACATTACCTTATAGCATCTCAAAATCCGGAAGAACAAGAACTCGCACCCAATAGCATGTTACCTTATAGCATCTCGAAATCCGAAAGAACAAGGAACGCGTACCTCTGTGCACGTTTCGCAGTTCTTCTACGCGAAGATGCAATCTTCACGTTATTCGACTAACATGATTTCAGATATTTTCTTGTCGCTTACCAAAAAATAACGATCTAATTCATTAATCGGATAGAACGCATCTATATTAGCATCGAACGTATACCGAAACTTCTCAGTTCCATTTAATTTCATCACAACACAGGAAAGATTGTCATACATGATAATTTCTTTCTCCGTAAGTAAAATACTGCTATACTCAAAATTCAATTTACAGTCCAGCACCATATTTCCTGATAAATCATACAGAAGCAGCTGTTTCTCGGTTGCTCCATCCTTGTCTAGCACCACTCCGGTGTATTTCCCACTATACAATATACTTTTTATCTTGCTTTCATAAGTTTCTTCATGAATCACATTAGGGATTTCCGACATCGAGAAGATTACAATCCCGTCATCTTTAAATGCACATGCCGTATTATTATCTAAAAATGCCACTCTCGGAACCACCATATCTTTGAATTCATATCCGCCGGCAAAACGATCAGTTAGGTTCTGCCCCACCTCGCCGAAATTATAAAATGATACTTCGCTGATTACCTCGCCCTTTGTAACAGAAAGGTAACTGACTACTAATTTTTCTCCATCATCCGATATTGATATATCTACTGGGTATCCTTCCTTATTTACATTAGTTTCTTTCTCTGCGAGCACATCTTCTTCTTCGCTATCAGAAGGCATCGTTCCCTCCGGATAATACAGTTTAATGTAGTTTGTCTCGCCGTCTTCCATTAACGCTACCACGACTCCTTGCGCAGCAATTTCTACTTTTATTATATCATACAAGGTATCTATGCTACCCACTTCTCCTGTTTTATCATAGGTTTTAATCAGTTTACTGCCTCTGTCCGCTACTACTACATAGTCTCCACAGGTGTCTGCGATTGGATCCATCATTTCGTAGGATCCATTCCATAACAGTCCGCCATCCTTATCGACTGCTACTGCTCCATCCTTACTATAGCTGACGATGGAATCTTCGTATCTAAAATAACCCAGTGCATTCTCGCTTGCATTTTCAACTGTCTTAATCGTATCATAGCTTGTATAATCTTTATTATATAGGGTCCAAAGATAAACGATGCCCGCAGCAATAAGCACCAGGAGCAGCGTCCAGATTATAATTTTTTTTCTTTTCTTATATCGTTTCTTGCGGTTTCCATATTCTCTAAGTGATTGTTCTTCGCTTTGCTTCGCCATGAAATACTCCTACTACGTATATTTAATGTGATTATAACTCATTTCTCTATGAATGACACTATTTTTTTACTCTTTCCCCAAAAACATCCCTTATCAAAAATTGTTTCAAAACCTCAGAGACCTTATAAATAGGGCACTTCACAGAATTACTAATCTCTGGGTAAGTGCCCTGCTTTATTATACTCTGTTGTTCTTATTCTCTGTTGTTCCATTACCGTTCTGATGAAAGTAAGCAATTGCTTCCGATATATTATTTGCAGAACCTGCTTGAATTATATTGATCAGTGAATCCAGCCGTTCCATTGACATCAAATCTTTTCCTATAAAAGCTTCATATTCACTTGCAATTTTAATTGCTAGTGCCTTCATATTGATTTCTGCTTTCTTCGCTTCTTTTTGTGTTTCTTCGTAACGGGTTTTAAATCCCTTTAATTGATCTTCATTTTCGCCTTGGATTTCAGCAGCTATCACCGGAATCGTTGTATTATCAAAAGTTGCAAGCGCCTCTTTCTTCTGCGTGGCGAATTCGGTGATTTCCTGATTGAGTTTTGATAATTCCTCATCAAAATTCTCTAGTCCATAAGCACTTTCATCACGGTCTTTTCTAATATTATTCTTTATAACCTTTATCTTCCTTTTATTGACTCTGATTGTCTGGCGAATACCTTTGACACGTTTAATCTCATCCGGATGTTTTTCCTTGGTATGATTACCAAGGATGACATAAATAAGTCCAAAGATGATTACGGTTACTACATAGATCAGAATCAGATACATAATCTTTTTATCTGGAAGAACGAAAAAATACAAACCACAAGGAATTGCAACTAATATTAATAACAGCATAATGATTACAATCAAAAAATCGGTAAAACAGCGAGGTGCATACAAGGCATAATAGAATTTTGTATTACAATATGCCGGAACTTTTTTAAGTTTCAACACCGATTTTGCTTCTAAATTGAGGGTTCTGTTCTCTTCTTTCAGTAATGCTGTTTCGGTATCTACCCTCTGAGATACTTTTTTATCTTTATTCTTATCACGTCTATCTTGAATTTTCTTGATCCGTGAGCGAGTCTTCTCTATCTGCTTATCAAAAGTATCTTCTATTTCCTGTCTACGTTTTCTTGTAGTTGTCTGGGTCTCTTCTGCAATGGATTTTTCTAAAGTCTCGATATTCTTTTCCAGTTTTTCCTCAGACGCGTTCAGGGTATTATTCTTCTCTTCATATCCATGAAGTTCTAGCAGAGATTCTTTAATCTCTTTCAGTTTATCAACTCCACCGGATAACAAATTACTGCCGTCCATTATGCTTTCCTCCTCCTATAAATATTATTACCATGTAAATAAGTTTCTTTCTCTCACTTGCATAGCTCTGTTACTTTACATTATTTCCAGCAATCCGAAAGATGTTCAGAATGACCGTCAGATAGCAATCCATTCTATGTTTGGTTTAATTTTACTCTTATTTCCTGAACCGGTCAAGTATGAAGTCAGAGAATCAAACTATACAGGTATTTGATGAACCTTGTGCTGGCTGGTGTTCTTATTTATGATAGTGCCAAATAAAAAATAGCCTGCTGCATCTCTGCATCAGACTATTTTATTCGTAGGAAGCTATTAATACAACCTCTTATCATTTTATATACGTACTGTTTTTATGTTAGTACTGTTTTATGTTGATATTGTTTTATGTTGATACTGTTTATATTAATAATGTTCTATGTTAATTATGTTTATATTAGTACCGTTTTATATTAATACTGTTTTTTCTTTGGTTCTTCCTTGAATAATACGGATCCGCCTTTTCTCTTCTTCCACATTACCCAAAGAGGACCAGCAATACAGATGGTGGAATAACAACCACTGATTGAACCGATTGCCATTGGTAATGCAAAAGCCTGAATGGAATCAATACCATGTGAAAATGCAAGGATATAAACTAAACTTACGCTGATTAATACGGCAATATTAGTATTAATGGAACGAGACATTGACTGTGTGATGGAAAGGTCTGTAATCGTTTCAACCGGGTAGTCATAATAAGTCTTGCTATTTTCTCTGATACGGTCATAGATTACAATCGTATCATTGATAGAATAACCAATAATACTCATTGCCACCGCTATGAAGGAATCGCCGATTGGAATCTGGAAGATGACACAGGTGAAAAATACAATCAGAACGTCATGTACTAAAGCGATAAGTGCCATAACACCTGCAGAAAGTCCGCCTATTCTCTTAAAACGAATCCAAACATAAATCATAATTAGTAATGCAGAGAGAAGAACAGCTTGAACGCCTTTTCTTAAAAATCTCTTACCGAAAAATGCTTCCACCATATTGGACTCTGAAAGTTTTAATTCTGCATCCGGGAACTGTGCTTTTAACTCGGCATCAAAGGCTTGCTGTTCTTTCGCCTCAACACCATAATTGCCAGCAACGTTAAACACAAGACGTTCTTCCCCTGAGGCAATATCTTTAATTATCTGTGTACTTACTGGTCTGTCAAGGGCTTCCGTTGCGATATCAGCAGCTAAATTTTCATCAATATCACCCACGTAAGAATATTTCAAGATTGCTCCACCCTTGAATTGAATATCAAGATGTACTCCGTTGATAAACATTGCAATGATTCCGATTAACATTAATGCGAAGGAAAAGCAGAAGAATATCCAACGTTTTTTATAAAATCCAATTATTTTATTCTCATTCATAGTGTTACCCTCCTAGACAAACAGGTAAAGAGCTTAGGCTTACGTAAAAACTTGTATGCACTTAAGGACCCGATCATAAGACGGGAAGCGGTTACACCTGCGATAAAGTTGAATACAATTCCTGTAAATAACGTATATCCAAAGGATAACAGAGATCCTGAACCTATCGTCATTAAAATAAATGCAACGATTAATACTGTAACGTTACCATCAAATACAGAAGAGAATGCATTCGTAAATCCTGCTGAAATTGCAGAAGCAACACTCTTACCGGATTTAATTTCTTCACTGATACGTTCTGATACAATTACATTCGCATCGACACCCATTCCAATCGAAAGGATGATACCTGCAATACCTGTAAGGGTCAGCGTCATCTGTGGCATTGACATTGCAAGAATCTGTCCTGAAACCTGAATACAGAGAGAGATACAAGCAACAAAACCAGGTAAACGATAATACCCAATTAGTAAGATACAAATAATAAGGAAAGCGATTGCGCCTGCCTGAACCATAATTCCAAGTGCACCAGCACCTAATGAAGGGCTGATCGTGGAATAATTCTTAGTTTCCATGGAGAAAGGTAATGCACCTGCATTGATTTTATCAGCAATGCTTTTCGCATAATCATAATTATCCATGCCTGTAATCTGCGCGCTTCCACCTGTAATCTGTGTGTTAACGGTTGCAGACTGGATTAAAGTATCATCCATATAAATATTGATTACTTTACCAATCAGTTTTCCGGTTGCATCGCCAAAAAGCTTTGCTCCCTCTTCATCAAAATCAAGAGTTACGACATATTCATTCGTAGTGCTGTCTTTTGCTGGGGAACTATTTGTTACATGAGAGCCTTCGACTAAGATATTACCTTCTGCGTCCTGGAAGGTAAGCTGAGCGGTCTGACCAAGCTCTGCAATTGCACTTTCCGGATCGAAATCTGTCTCGTCTGCTTTCCAAGGGAAACGTACGAGAACATATCCATTCTCTGTATCAACGGTAACATCGCGGTCTAATATATTTGCCTGATCAAGACGTGTTTCAATAATAGTTCTTGCAGATTCAAGTTCTGCTGCGGTAGGGTCTCTATCGAGTCCAACCGGCTGGAATGCTGCATCTACTCCTCCTCTTATATCGATACCATATCGCATATCAGGAGCACCCTTTATGTCAATGGTGGAATTTCCGATTTTAAACGATAATCCATTAATAGCTGTATAGACCATTAATATTGCAATAATTAGTACGATAAAAAATACTGGTTTTTTACTTTTCATTGTTCTTTCCTTTCGTTGTTTTAATAATAGAAGATATCTTTGTGATATGTCTATTCATTTCTTAAAAATAACTATTTGGTGGAGAATGTCCTCCTCGCGATTCAGCTATTAATGAAGTATGACCGACTGCCTCTATACGGAATCTCTTTTTAAGATACAGTAGTTCTCCCAGTGCGATGACAGGAAGTACTATCGCATTCAATATTCTATTGAAGGGTCTCTGGCTGTCTCTAAGATGTCGACTTATAATATAGTTGACCGTCATATCACCAAGTATTTCGTAACCTGTAATATCCTGCGTAATGATTGATATACCAAATAACCAGTTCGAAACACTTGCTCTCTTCATACTGCCTGCACTCGCAGAGGTGGTACTGATCAGTACGTTTTGATTATACGTCAGCGGGGTTAGCACAAAATGTAAAGCAAAAACTGTCGCAACTAATAGTAACACATTATGAAATGACTGCGTTTTTCTATTATATCTACTTATGCTGTTCACCCTCCTCCGCTAAAATCATACTATACTAAATTATCACAAATATCACAGTTTGTACACAAAAATGTAAATTTATTTTCCTAAGTCAGAATGCACATTTCGTAGGATTCTAACGCCACAAACGAAACATAAGTGTAATACAATTTTACACTTGCATTACACTTATATGATAACTTACCATCACAAGTATTAGTTTTCACCATCTTATATTTCCCATCATTCCTTACATCTCTGAAATATTACTTACCTCTGCACTGCACACAGTATCTTCCACTTTTAATTTTAACGCCGCACTTTGCACAGGTAAACCAAACCTCTTTTGATTCCTCCGAAAACTCCATTCTGTCCTCCCTGATCCACTCAAAGATTTTAGAAGGAGTAACTCCATTGGCGTCTGCAATCTGTACAATCGTTGCGCCTGGATATAAAGCAACATATTCTCTTACTTTGATATACTTTTCTTCCTCCTGTACCAGCGAATGGCTTAAGCCGGAATTCATGCGTATATTTACACGTCCCTCTTCCTCTTTCGGCAATAATTTCATACATTCCTGGCATAAATCAGGTCCATTAATATGATTAAATAATCTTCTGCAATTTTTACATACCTTGACTTCCATTGGTTAACCCTCCTGTTTTACAGATACCGTAAATGAAATATTCCAGTAAATCATCTTCTGTATACCATTTATCTGCTGTCAAATCATCCTTGTGCCCATAAAATATTCATGAAGAGCAAATGTAACGTTCTCTATTCTGCAATAAAACTATTTTCAATTGCTATAATACACTGATATTGTTCATCAATGTCACTGATTCGATCCGTAACCTCCATCAAGAGATTTTCTTCATCTTTCCCGCTATAGGAATGTGGTACTACTAAATCAAAAGTCAGGTTCGTATAATTTTCTAAATGCACCAGATGAAAATCATGGATGGTCGCTCTAGAATCTATACTATTTACTACAGCTTTCACCATCTCTTTCTTTTCCAGTACACTTTCATCATTCATTTCTACCGGATCCATATGAATAACAAGCGCAATGCCCATATCCTTATAGACATCTCTTTCTATCTGATCAATTGTTTCATGGATTGTCTCAATATTCGAATCATTGGCTACTTCCGCATGAATAGTTGCCATGATGCGAGTTGGTCCATAGTTATGTGCAATCAGGTCATGACTGCCCACGATACCGGGATAACCTTCCACCTTTTTCGTAATGCTGTCATATACTTCTTTATCGACTGCCTCTCCAAGAAGCGGCATTAGGGTGTCTTTTGCAATATTAATACCAGCCAGCAGGACAATTACCGATACGACTAGTCCGACCCATCCATCTATTGTAACTCCTGTTAACTTACCAATGACAATAGAAAAAATTGTTGCAGCTGTAACCATTACATCGTTACGGGCATCCGCAGAGGTTGCTTTCATCACTCTTGAATTAATACGTGTCCCAAGTTTATGATTAAAAACGGAAAGCCATATTTTGACGAGCACGGACAATCCTAATATTATGACCATAATCCAGCTGAAACCGACCGGTTCCGGATGAAGCACTTTATTAAAAGAGTCCTTAAACAAGGTGCATCCTACAAATAGAATTAAGAAAGATACCACAAGCGCTGCGATATATTCAAATCTTCCATGGCCAAAGGGATGCTCTTTATCTGCCGGCTTTTCTGCTAATTTTACTCCGATAAAACTGATTACGGAGGAAGCTGCATCTGACAGGTTATTAAATGCATCAGCTGTTATTGAGATACTGTTAATGATAGTTCCTATTACCAGTTTGGTTGCAAAAAGAAGAACATTACAAATAATTCCTACTATACTCGCCATTATGCCATAGGAAGTTCTCACTTTTGCATCATTTGTGTTCTCGTATTCTTTTATGAATAGTTTTACTAATAATTGACTCACAATTATTCTCCTTAAAATTTATTCATATCTCTGTTTCGTCCACCGATGTTACGTTCTTTAAAACTAATTTAGATCCAGTAAGAATTGGGTTTCCAGTATTCATGAATTAAATGAGTATAAAAAAACACACCTATGGAACATACTTACTGTCCCACAGATGTGTAAAGAATTCCATCTGTTGTCGCTTAGCGACCCAGCCCCACAAATCAAATATACGATTCACTCTGATAGATCACTAATCATATTAATATGAATTATTCTATCTACATGAATTATCGCGAATCCGATTCATCGCCTGCTCAGTTTGTACTGTAGTTTCTAATGCAGTGCAAAGAGATATATAGAGATTCTATTACATTTTATGATTTTCGTCAATCATAATTTTAGCAGGCCTAATATTTCGCCTTTTAAATTATTTCTGCAGAAATAAATAAATGATAAAAATATAGGTTCCCACCAAAACTGCACATGCCATAAATCTTTTCATGAATACCACGGTCGTCGTAGGTGACAGGTTCTCCGGATTATCAATCTGAAATTTAAGACGCATTTTATAAAATGCCCAGGAAACTTTCGGAAGTAATAGTCCAATTGCCTGCATCAATATAATAAGAAGAAGCACGCTCGTAATGGGAAGAAATCCTTTCTCCATTAAAAGTTCTTGTTTTGTCATTAATGTAATAACATAGAGAACCGCATCTATTATCAGAAGCATAGCGGCAATGATATCTAATCTGCTGATATGAAAATAGTCCTTTTTATTAAATAATTTCAACATTTCTTCTGACATACCGGCTTTCACACCTGCCTCTTCTTCTTTCGTAAGAGGGGCACTCAGCGGCTGTCCGCATTCGATACATTTATTATGAGTATTATCCTGTATTGCTCCACATTTCTTGCACTTTTTCATTTAATTTTTCTCCTTAAAATATAGCCTATGATCAATTGTATCAGTGTCCATTCTACTATGAATTCTCTTATGATTTCTTTGATTCTATTTTTTACTTCTTCTTTTTCCAGAAGGCCTTGATCAGAAGTGCTGTTCCTGCAGTTAATGCTGCAATAAGCACAATCAATATACCTACTACGAATGGACGCTCTGAAACCGGTACTTTTTCTGGCTGGTCAAACAAAACCTGGTTTTCAACTTTTGTTACGGTCAAATCTTTGGATTCCGGTGCATCAAGGCAGATCCATCCTTCTGCGATACGGTAATAAGCAACATATCCCCACAAGTATCCGTCTGGATCCGTATAAGTCTGGGATAACGTGATATCTGTGATATCCTCTAGTTCCACGCTCACAACTCCTGAATTTGGATAAGTCCAGAGAATTACTGCAGTTTCCACTTGATAGTCATCTATTTCCCCCTGATAGGTCCCAAATTCATCTGCATATTCTTCCATGAAAGATACATTATCGTAGATAAGTTCCAGTCCACCCATACTGGCCCAGCCTGTCTTTCTCTCGTATTCCACCAATCCCCATACTGCGTCTTCGTCATCTGTATAAGTAAATTGAACAAAAATGGACGTATTGTTTTCTATCGTAGCAATTACCTTATTCGTATCAGGACTTTCATATAGTACGATATTTCCACTTTCAGCGTTCCTCATGAAACTTCTTTCCATTATATCACATTCATCGAAATTTTCTCTATAAAAATCATCTCTCGGTTCTATAACCAGGTCAGCTGATGCTGTTTTAAAAGATAATAAAGCGAAACAGATCCCTAATAAAGAACCCCCTATCATTCTTGCTTTCTTCGGATTATTCATAATTCGCCTCCATATTCCAAAAATAAGTAGCTGCCTCATTCCACAAACGATATGCTACTAGTGATCATCTAACAGGGGAAGGATTTGCTCTCTCCTCTTACCTCCTATATCAGAAATCCGATTGCAACTCCGATACTATAGGAGCATAGATTCGCTCCTATAGAGAAAAGCAGCGGATGCTTAAATCCATCACCGTATTTTCTATAATAGGCCGCTTCTACAAATACAGCAATTGTTTCTAATGGTATTATTATGATATATCGGTTGCCTCCTGTCATATTCACCATTAAATAATATAGAAGAACAACTGCCGGATTCGTGAGTACATTCACAAGTGAAATCAGAGCGAAATCCTTCTTATTACGAATACCTGCTGCAAAAGCAAATATTACTTCCACTAGCAAGGTGCCGGTCAATGATAGAACTAAAATCCAAACAATTCCCAGCCTCATACCTCCGCCACCTTTTTTAATCCAACTTCAAGAAGCAGTATAGACAGGATTGATAGGATGGATAGAGTTATCATTACATTCCCCTTCATTTCTATATCAAGTAATGTCGGAATGCTTCCAAGGAATAGCCCTAAAGTCAGGATTCCAAATGCAAAGCCTTTTGCACTGGCAAGATTTTTTGCTATCGCCCATAACGTTATTGGCATTGTCATGTTGAACAATAATACCGCAGCAATACCTGCTAGCGGGTAACCAGAAATCAAAAACAGAACTGCTGCCAGACCGAGCGAAAGAATAGATGCTTTACGAAAACCAATTCGATCTGCTATAAGTCCTCCTGACATCTTCCCAAGTACTACTGCGCATATTAGTGTAATACTCCAGTATCCTTCTGCTTTCCAAGGAAATTTCATCAACATTCCTGCATAGGAACGGAGGCAGACCACTGTAAATAAACAACCTACTGTCATAAGAACTTTTGAAGAATTCACGCCCTCGAACGACACCTCATGGTTATTTGACAAGAATGCCTTAACCTTCTTGAAATGTAGTACAAGTAAGATTCCTGCTGCCGCCAGTAATACAAGTATTGGAATCCCGTAAGCAAGCACTTCCTGTTTACCTAACACAGTTCCAAGGTATATCCCGAAAGCTCCGGGTGATACAAAGAGACCTAAGGCACCTGCTTTCTTCTCACTCAGATTCAGTACTGTAATCCCGCCGCCAATATGAAACATCGCATTTCCAATTCCAGCAACAATGACTATCGCTAAGAGAGACGCAGAGAATCCATAGGCAAATGCAACCAGCACACACCCGATTGCTGCACATAACGCATTATGATTCCATTTATCAGCTATAAGCCCAATCGGCATCTGCAGGGCAAAGGCACAAAAGTTATATAAAAGAAGATATAGGTACCATTGATCTGCGCCATAGACAAACTGATAAATCAAGAAGGCACACGAAAAATCAATGATAAAATGAAATACCGAATAGGTCAGTACCATTCCTGCGTTAGTCCGACTCATCTCTTCCTCCTGCTTTCCCTATTTTTTTAAACGCTTTCCGTGAATTTCGTTTACTGTTAATTCAAATACCTCTACTGCTTTCATCTCATTCTCGCTAAATTCATGCTTCTTATCTGGTTGGTACTGCTGCATCAAAGCGGATAATGCTGCCACTTTTTCATCTTCTCCCATAATTCTCATGATTCCATTACCGCATACACTTTCATATTCCATCGTAGATTCACAGGCAATCTCACCAAGAATCAAATTATGCGAACAGTCCATCTCAAAGGCAACGTTAGCATTCTTTTTCATCAGCTCCAATTTCGTTCCGGCTTTTGCTCCGTGAAAATATAGTTTGGCGATACCTTCTCTATATGTAACGCCAAAATTCATTGGAATAATATAATGGTACTTGCCAGCGTGAAAGGCCAGACGGCATACATCACATTTTTTCATGATTTCTAAAATATCGTTAATGTCTGAAATCTCTCTATCTTTTCTTCTCATAATCCACCTCTTCTATTATCATATATTCTTCTATTATTATATATTCTTCTATCTATCATATGTTCTTCTTTAATAGTATTAATAATTCTCTTCGTTATCTAATTACAGCACACCTTTTTACAACTAGATTTTTCAGTATTATATTTACTGTTATTCTTCTGTACAATTCCTCCTGGTGTTTTCTTCTACCCTGGATTTGTTATTTTTCTTTTCCTACTCAAACGTTTCCTGTGTAAGGTGTCCATGAATCATCTTAAAGAGCGACCCATTCTTATCTTCGTAATATTTTACCGATAAATCCGGTTCCGCTCCGTACAGAAACAGATCCTTCTCATGATCTGCTTTAAGCTTGTGTTTATTGGCAATCAAATGATACATTCTCTCACATCTCTGTTCCCAAAGGATCTGATATTCTTCATTAGAGATAATTCTATTTTCCAAGTTGGGGATTGTCTTCAGATGGAATCTGTCACACCAGAGGATGCTGTTCTTATATATTGCCTGACCCATTTTATCTGTAATTAATTCGTCTTTATCTATGGCAACCCATAGTTCGCTAATACCAAGTTTATATGCGATATATGCTCTGGTGTGTCCATCTGTCAAAGTTAATCTGCCATTACCAAAATCATAAACCGGAAGCGGATCATACTTATCGAATTCATCGATATTAAACCATTTTCCGATACTCTTTATCTTTCTTTTATTCAAATAAATCTGGCTTATTCCTAGTGATAAAATATCTACCTTAAATATATTTTTCGTCATATACCCACCCAATATATATTTATTTTTATCCTATATTTAGTATCCATAATTATTTGCAGCTTATAACATATTATTCCTCTTTTGGATTAAACTTCGATTGTTACTTGCTCTGCTGAAAGATTCTTGCTATTCCTCTCTCGGATTAAGCTTCTATTATTATTTGTCCTGCTGAAAGATTCTTGCTATTCCTCTCTCGGATTAAGCTTCTATATATTACCTGTTCTGTTGTTTGTTTCTTTCTATCGGTTCCCTATTACACTGTATCTAGCTACCCCGTTCTCTGCTGAGCGGTTTGTTATGCCGCCTCTTTCTGCTATTTTAATCGATAATCGAATAAAGCTCCTTTATCTGTGTAATCGTAAAATCAGCCGCCTCACACTTCGCTCCATTTTCACTTATGAAACAGCCGCTGATTCCAGCATTCTTTCCTGATAATATATCCAGCTCCCGGTCCCCAATCATAATGGTTTCTTTGGGATTCATATTATATTTATCGATCAGATGGCTGATTGCTTCCGGGCTTGGTTTTCTTGCAAAGTTATCTTGAGACGTGATCATGTCGGTAAAACAATCCTGCATATTATATTTCTCAAGAAGGGCCAAGGTCGATTCTCCGCGGTGGGTAAACAAGTAATTAAACCTGCCCGAATTCTGAATATATCGGCAGATTTCTTCTGCCCCTTCGAACGGTTTGCAGGTATTAAGTTCCATGTCCAGTCTTCGGATTCGATAATTTTCCTTAAATGCATCATCAATATTATATTTTTCCTCATAATGTTTGAATGCGTGGCTCACAGACATCTTCATGTATTTCACTATCTCTTCGTACGGCTCTTCGATGCCGATTTCAGCAAGAGTTTCCTGAAAGGATAGGCCCATAACCGGATAAGTGTCAAATAGTGTTCCGTCTAAATCCCATATGATATGTTGGTACAAGGTAAGTTCCTCCTATTGTTTTAAAGCATAATATAGCTCAGCGCGACAATTGCTACGTCATGTAGTCCATGGGCAACGGATGTCGACAACACGGTTCCCTTCTTCGTCTTATGGCTTATGATTCCATAAATCAGACCAATTACCGTCGTCATGATTACCTGCATAATATTTCGCCCATTCGGATAGTGCCAAAGACCAAACAACACAGAAGATAGAGCAATTCCTATCCACTCAGAATCTGTGGCCGTCTTAATTCGCTGATAAAAATATCCTCTGAATATGAATTCTTCTCCAAATCCTACGCAAAAGAAATTACAGACCAAATAAAAGATCAGAACTCCTTTTGATGAACTTTTAAAGGATAATACATCCATCCGGTCAACTCCTAGGAGAATCGGCGCAAGGATGGTAATACAAAAAAGAATGGCAAATAAAGCTCCTGCAACCAGCAACTGTTGCCCAATCTTTCTGTTGCTATATCCAAAATCCTGCAATGATATATGCTTCCATTTGCTTATGATATAAGGAATTGCTACTAATGCTGCATATACCAATATGGTCAGTATCATTTTAATGATTTTAGTATTACCAAAAGCTACGATATGGTTGGAAACAGCTACTAGTATCAACACAGCAATATAACAGACTTCGATTTCTATAATGATGCTTCTTTTATTTTTCATCGTCTATATACACCAATTTTTACACTGCTCGATTCTAAGTCCATTATCACCTTGCTCTTTATCATAAGCGAATTTATTCAAGAGTTCACACGGAAATTCTTCACACAAGCCACAATTTTCTAGCTTTCTGTCTTCGCAGCAGGTTTTAACTGGACAGCTTTCTCCCCAAAAAGGTTTTTCGATATTGACGCAGCCGCCACATCCCATCTCGTCTTTGTAAGTACATTGATTGCATAAAATCCCACATCTTGATTCCACCATAATATACCTCCTTGTTTTGGAGCAGCTTATTGCCGGCTCGCACTTCATGTTTCTATCTCTCGCCTCGAAAACATTCGTCTCATGTATTTGATACCATGGTTTGTAAATTACTGTTATTGTATCACTTGACAATAGAATTGGCAAAATATTTCTTGCTTCCCTCACATACAGAAATAATTGGTAAGCTTGAAAAGTTATTCAAAGGTCAAAACTCCTATAACGCCTCTCTGAAGTATGAATTTA
>JBASOB010000494.1:0-4004 GCA_049657865.1 Mobilitalea sp. | reverse complement strand
AAGTATTGAGGACGCTGAAAAGATTACAAGTAAAACAGCGGAGGAAATCTATTCTAGGTTGGGGGAGCATGTTAGATCTATTACAATGAGTCGTTCTTTCACAGAGATTAGACAGGTGAAATGCCATTATCTGCAATGTCTTACACTACAGACAGTAGCCCTTCATCTGAACAAGACGAAACAGCTCTTTCGTTATGAAGAATATGTGTTCTACACATTGTTGGCGGAGATATCTGACGAAGCAAAACTGAAAGAAAAAGTTCATCCGGCCTTGCCCGTTTTACGTCAGCATGATCTTCAAAACAGAGGAAATCTATACGAAACGTTAGATATTTATGTCAAGACGCAGGGAAATCTAAAAGAAACGGCAGCTAAATTGTATGTTCATCGCAATAGCTTATCTTACCGAATCAATAAGATTGTTGAATTGACAAGCGTTGACCTTGCGGACACAGCAACGAATTTTCGTCTGTATATGTCTTTTTGTATTGAGAAGTATTTGTACTAAGACGAGGGAGAAACACTCGTGAGAATGATTGGAATAAATTTGCGTACAATGAAATTTTATTTGCAATATGATTTATTGCTAAAAAAATCATTTGTTTATCAATGATATCTCATAAAAATCCATTAAAAAGCTAACAGACATGAAAGTTGCGAGTAATACTCCTTCCCGATCTGTTAGCTTGATTTTTATCATACAATCAATTATCAATTTCTTTTAAATCCTATATTTCTCAATGGCCGCTATTAACTTACCCGAGATGATATTCGTTTTGTTGGCAATTTCTGATACTTTATTTGCTTTATCTGTTACACTAACAGTCTTTTCTGCAATATTTGTTGTTCCGGCTGCTGCATCGTTGGTTGCAGTTGCAATTTCTGATATAGCCTTAATCATATTTTCCATAGATGCAACTAATTCCTCTGTCGTTGCACTAAGATCTGTAACAAATCCTTCTACAAAAACAGCATCTTCATTATATCGTTCACTGGTATCAACAAACTTATCATAATCATTGATAACATTCTCATCCATAAAGGATAATAATTTCCCAGAACTCTTGGAAAGGTTAGAAACTGATTCTACCACGGTGGTAGTGACTTCCTGAATCTTAGTGACTGTCTGATTGGAATTTTCTGCAAGTTTTCTTATCTCTTCGGCAACTACCGCAAATCCTTTTCCAGCATCCCCAGCTCTTGCAGCTTCAATAGAGGCATTCAATGCTAATAAATTAGTCTGTGAGGTGATTTCCAGTATGGCACTTGATAAGACGTTGATCTCATCGACTTCTTTTGATTGTTCAATTGCTTTCTTCAAAACCGTTTCAGATTCTGTATAAAATTTCATTGCTGCTGTTTTTGAACTCATTGCTGCTGATTTCAATTCTTTTGCCCGTGTACTAATTTCATTTGCGGTATTTGAACCATCCTGAGCTCTATTAGCGATAGAATCAATTGCCTGCATTACTTCCAATGCTGAGGCATTCATCTCCTGTGAAGAGGCTGCTGTTTCTTCTGAACCAGCAGATAACTCTTCCGTGGTAGCAGCAACTTCTTCAATCTCTTTCATAAGTTCCACCATGTTTGCCTTTTCAATGGAAGAACTGGCTTCAACCTCAGAAGATTCACGTTTGACATCGGTAATTAAGTCTTTCATTGAGGTCTGCATTTTAATCAGAGCCTTTACAAGACTGCCTGTCTCATCGCGGTTCTTAAGATACTTTTCGTCAATATGTTCTGTTAGATCACCAGTTGCGATGACATTTAAATGACTTGTTATGACCTTAATAGGTCTACTGATTACCACTGCGATCCAGCTACTGGCAATTACACAGATCACTAAAAAAGTAAGTACTACTAGTGGGATATATAGCTTCATTTTATCAAGACCAGCTAAGATTTCTTTTTCTGGTACAGTGGTAACAAGAAACCAGTTTGTATTTTCTACGGGTGAATAACCAACTAATTTATTTACTTTATCGTAGGTATAACTTCCATAACTGTTACTACCTAAAAAGATTTGATTATATATGTCCGCAAAACCTTGTAAGGAGGGGTCCGCTTTTGCCTTTTCTAACATATTGTCAGCATTCAGAACAGAATTGCTATCAAAATGCGCTATTGTTGTTCCTGCTTTATTGATCATATAAGCTTTGCCAGCTACACCAAATTCTAATTTGTTCGTAATGATACTTAGATCGTTTCCATCCATAACTTTCATCAATACACCGACTATTGCATCATCATTTCTAACAGGAACTGAATAGATAACAATCATAGTACCTGGATCTGCTTTATTCTCAATAGGATCTGATACAGTTGAGTTCCCCTTAATAGCTGTCTGGAAATATGCCCGATCTTTCACATTAAGTGGTGATCCATCCGGAGCCAGAGTATCTCCATTCGCATCTGCAAATGCTACGCTGATTGCACTTGTTCTTTCTACTTCTCTCTTAAGAAAAGCTTGTTTCGCAGATAATGTCGCTGTAGGATCTTTAATGATATCATTCGTAGCTAATGATTCTAGAGGTTCCCATTCAGCCTGTATGCTAGTACTCACAATTTGGGCTCCCTGCCTTGCATATTCAGTAAGCTGGCTATATACATTATTTTTTAATTGGTTTGCCGCTGTCACATAGGAAAGTATACCAACACCACTGCCTGCCACTAATATAGTGATAATACTTAGCGTAATAATTTTCATCTTAATACTTTTCATAACAGTACCCATACCTTTCTATAGTGTGAGTTTCTTTGATGGTTTCAACATCATTAAATACCCAGAAGAATAAGAAGATAATAATTATTTTATCTCTTCTATACTGAAAATTATAGATATAATTTCGTTGTGTAGTAGCATTTATTTGTAATGGTTCTGGTGAGCTGAAAGTTTTGCTCCTGCCTCACAAAATTAATTCAATATACGATGTTTAAAATGTTGAATTACATAAAAGTATTGATTTAGCGAAGAATCGATGTATTAATTGATTCCCCATGCTAGGAAAAAAACTTAAATTATATATTTGCTCTTGACTAAAGTATCTAACAGTGTTATATTACTAACAGCGTTAGATACTTAATGCTTTCGGAGGTAGCAATATGGATTATACAGAATTAGCAATGAAATTAATGGAGAATATGTTCATGCTTCAGAAAGGCAAGAAACAGCAGGAAATGAGTAAATCTGTGCATGGAGAAACCTTTGTACTAGCGTATTTATCTATGCGCAAAGGAGATGTCCTTCCAAGCGAAATCAGCAGTCAGATGTCAATTAGTTCAGCTAGGATTGCAGCCACCTTGGGAAATTTAGAGAAGAAAAACCTTATTATTCGACAGATTGACCGGAATGATCGGAGAAGAATTCTAGTTACCTTAACAGACCATGGGAAGGAAGTTGCGGAGCAGCAGCGTACAGAGGTTATGGGTAATGTCATTCACATGCTGGAGAGTTTAGGTGAACATGATGCACAGGAACATGTACGTATTATGGGAAGATTAGCACAAATGGAAGCAAATAATTAAATGCGGTCATTGGAAAAATGACCGCATTTAATTATAGAAAAGCTAACAGTATTCGTAAATAATGATGTTAGTTAAAATAATGCTATGAATTAAGAATTGAGAATTAAGAAGTATGAATTAAGAGTTAAGAATTAATAGTTATGAATTAAGAACTAAGAGTTATGAATTAAGAAGTATGCAACAAAAAAATGGAGGAATGTAGGAATGATAAGAATATTCAAGTATCTAAAAGCGAAAGAATGGATACAGGTTTTAGTCAGCCTCGTATTCATAGTGATGCAGGTCTGGCTCGACCTGAAATTACCGGATTATATGTCACAGATAACAACACTGGTGCAGACTCCGGACAGCACTATGTCGGATATATGGTTAGCAGGTGGAAAAATGTTATTGTGTGCATTTGGAAGCCTCGCGGGTGCAATTATCGTCAGTTTTTTTGCTGCAAGGATTGCGGCATCCTTCTCACAAAGGATTCGTAG
>JBASOB010000493.1:0-4115 GCA_049657865.1 Mobilitalea sp. | reverse complement strand
CCATAGAGGTAATCGCTTCTACTAACTTCTTATCCTGTGCCATAATAATCGTCCTCCTTTATATTATCTAATTATAGTTTTGCAACAAAAAAGCCCTTCTATCCCTCCTAAAGGGACCGAAAAGCTTCGGCGGTACCACCCTAATTAGCTGCTGTTCTGAGCAACTCTCTTTCACACTGTTAACGCCAGCAATACGTTGCACTTCGGGGAGCCCAAAAGCTCCTTTCATACAATGCTCCGAGACAGGTTCCATAACATCCTCATAAGAAGCTTTCACCACTGCTTCTCTCTCTGCAAGGAGACTGTTATCTACTATTCCTCATCAACGCCTGTTACAAGAGATGTTAATTTCATGCAAAGCCTACATAATGTGGCTTAAAGCTGAAATTCTCTTGATTAATGTACATTATTCTATTCCACCATCTCTTCTTTGTCAAGTAACTTCGGTAAAATATCCTCTTTCCCGATATTTCTCACCCCATATAAAGCCGCAACCAGTACCACTGCTCCAACAACAGCGAAAATCAGATACTCCAGGAACGAATTCGGCATGAGGATTGGTACAAATCCTGCTATGGTACTTAGTCCATTAAAAATAAGATGCATTAGGATAGATGCCCATATGGATTTAAATTTGTAAGCGATATATCCAAGGATCAAGCCAAATGCAAAAGCATAGATTCCCTGAATAATATTAATATGAATAATTCCAAACAATAAGGCCTGTATTACATTCGCCACGGCAAACGGCATTATTTTTCCTGCCCTCTTAAGCGTCACGCCTCGGAAAACTAATTCCTCCATTAAAGGTGCAAAAATCACGGCGGCCAGTGCGTTGATTAAAGGACTTCCTGTAAATAGTCCCTCCATCCAACTCTCATAATTATCTGCCAGCTCTTGAAATCTTTCAAAAAATATACTAAGTACGCCAGTAACAAGTAGCCATGAACTGATACTCACCATTACGATTACAAGAATTTTCTTTACAGAACTTATTTTTACTAATTGTTTGCTCATAGAATTCTCGCTGATTTTACGATACCAGATCATAAATGCACCAATACATATGATATAGGTGGCAACATTAAGCGGATCAATATTATTTTCTATAAACGGAATCGTAAGCAGGTCCAGTATACTCATTTCTTTTCCTACTGATCTAAGATAAACATAAGCTCCCTGCAAATACAGTCCATTTAAATTTAATGCAATAATGGTAATGACGATTTCAATTGCCATCAAGGCCAACACAGGTAGGAAGACTGCACCCGCATATTTGATCATTATTTTCAGTTTATTTTTCATAATATCTCCGTCTTTGCTAATATTATAGTACTTATATTTTCATTTCTACTAATTTTATGCTCGTATTTCTGCAGATACTTTTACCAATACTTCTGTGATTTCTGCCATTACTTCTGCAGATACTTTCACTCAATACTTCTGCGTTTTCTGCCATTACTTCAGTAGATACTTCACTTTATACTTCTGTGTTTTCTTCTGTCGCTTCTGCTATTATTTAATCTGCGTAATCATATAACCTTTTGCTTTAAGCAGATCCAAAATATTAGCCTCGCTAGTAAAATGAGCTGC
Source organism: Mobilitalea sp. (assembly GCA_049657865.1). Taxonomy (GTDB): domain Bacteria; phylum Bacillota; class Clostridia; order Lachnospirales; family Lachnospiraceae; genus Mobilitalea. The sequence goes on along the minus strand of JBASOB010000493.1, from coordinate 2,522 downwards.
ACCAACTACTACAAAAGAAGTATGGCTTCCTTTTTCTTTTAAAAGCTTATTAATATACTCAGCCATAACAACATTTCTTTTTGTTAAAAGCTTATCTGTATACTCGGCAATATATGCTTTATTTTGATCCGTATCTTCTTCATTACCGAAGTCATCCTGATAACCAAACTCTGTAAAGGCTTCAACATCTCCATCATGCCAATACTCAAGCATCTGGGCTGCTTGCTCATTTTGACTTAATTCGCTGCTATCTTCTGTTCCATTCATCATATTATTAATTGCTTCAATATTCTCGAGTAGCATAAGTTCCTGCAGTCCATCCGAGAAGCCGGCAAGCATCTTCGCCTGCGCTGCCAAACCCTCGATTTCTGCTACTGGTTTGGAGTAGAGGTATGCCTGTGTGATTAAGGTTACATCAATGCCAAGATCTGCAACTATCTTATCAGAATCCACACTTCCGGTAAGGGCATAACTTTCAAATACGCTATTAAGATACCACGGTCTGATCGCTGCTGCGGTCTCCTCAGGGATACCAAATAAAGCGGCGGTTTCTACGACTTTTTGATAGCACTCCGCAGAAACATGATCTTTAAGGGAAGTTCCATCATCATAAAAAGCGAGCACCGTCATTTCCTGCAGTGCTTCTTCGTTGTATATATCTGCTTCCAAAACCAATGTTTCCGAAGCATTATATGCCTGCCAGATCTTATCGCTGAAGGGATAGATTTCATTCGAAGCTACATGAATGGATCCCATCATATATACTGTATTCTCATCGTTCTTCACTTCCCATAGAAAGCCTTTACTTGAAGCATCCAATGCCTCATAAAGAATCGTTGTTAATCTAGTTGCCATAACAAGTGCCTGTTCTATCGAACAACGCTCCTGAAGCTTTTGTTCACCGCCACGTCCTGTATATACTCCGATTAGCTCCATATATTTTACCGGTGTCAGATCATATCCCAGACCAAGATCCGCGGTGTAATCATAGTTGGATATCATTGTATACAGTGCTTTGATTGCTTCTTCTACTGTAATCTTAGAGTCAACAGATGGACTTACCTTTCTTATTTCAGTTGCACTATCTGTCTCAATTATTTTATTTCTGAGACCTGCAAGCAGTACTAGGAATTGACCTTTCTTTATTGCACCGGTAACTCCTTGCTCATACCAGGTTAATGGATATATCCCATAAGTATCTCCAATCACTAAATCAGGAATTGCCCATGTATTAACTTTAGAATCCTCTAGGCTTGCCGTCTGTGATGTTTCCGCTGCTTTTACTGCCTGTGGCGTAAACAGTGTAAAACACATTATCAGTACTAATAATAGTGATAGAATCCTCTTTTTCATCTTTACCTCCATTATGGCGCTTCGCGGCATCTCATATATTTTATTCGTCAAAAAAGAACTACACCTACCATATCATCAAGTGTAGTTCTTTGCAATACTTAATTTTACAAATTATTTTATCCAGCGTTTCAATTCATCTTCCGTAGCAAGTACATAATGCTGTCCGCCAACGTGCTGCTGTATCCCCTTATGATAGTCAATTCCGTTTTCTCCGTATTCATAGCTTACAGAGGTACGTTTCTTTTCTGCAATTGGATTCGGTTGCGGAATCGCTGACAGAAGCGATTTTGTGTACGGATGAATCGGATTACTGAAAATCTCATCTTTTGTCCCGGTTTCCACCAGATGTCCAAGATGGAGTACTCCAATACGATCTGAAATGTATTTTACCATGGAAAGATCATGGGCAATAAATAAATATGCTGTATTCGTCTTCGTCTGAATATCCTTCATCAAGTTAACTACCTGTGCCTGAATAGATACATCCAGGGCGCTGATCGCTTCATCTGCAATGATTAAATCCGGATTCATGATCAACGCTCTTGCGATTCCGATACGCTGTCTCTGTCCGCCTGAGAATTGATGAGGATAGCGGTCAGCATGCTCGCTTGATAAGCCTACCATATCAAGCATCTGGAATACTTTTTCTTTCCTTTCCTCCATTGAGGAATACAGATGATGAATATCCAGCCCTTGGGCAATAATATCAAGAACCTTTTTCCTCGGATTCAAGCATGCCATCGGGTCTTGAAAAATCATCTGCATCTTAGTGCGAAGATGCTTCGTATCTTTAGCAGAAAGTTTTCCGGAAATATTTGTCCCGTTAAATACGACATCTCCTGCTGTTGGCTCATAAAGACGGATGACAGAACGACCGATTGTTGACTTACCGCTTCCTGATTCTCCTACTAATCCATAGGTCTCACCGGGGTAAATCTCAAAAGTAACTCCGTCCACTGCTTTTACGGTAAATTTTCTATTGATTCTAAAATATTGTTTTAAATTATGAACTGCCAAGAGAGGTGTTTTTTCTTCCATCTTAATTTACCTCGTATAATATGTTTATCACCAAGAATTCTCCTTGGTATAAACATATTATTTTTTTTCCTTTCTTTTATAGTTATCTTTCTTAGTTACATCAGATTATCTCAATGGTAAAATATCAAAAG
>JBASOB010000492.1:0-2951 GCA_049657865.1 Mobilitalea sp. | reverse complement strand
ATTCTTTGCATATGTAAATATGGCATTCTTAAGTGCACTTGCAGCTCTTATGTGCGTTGCTCGTTTTAATTCGGCAGCACCAACTGCAGGAACTAACTATGAAATGGATGCAATCGGTGCATGTTATATCGGTGGTGCTTCTGCTTATGGTGGTATCGGAAAAGTTACCGGTGTAGTAATTGGTGCAATCTTCATGGGCGTTCTAAACAATGGTATGTCCATCATGGGTATTGATTCCAATATTCAGAAGACTGTAAAAGGTGGAGTATTACTGGCAGCAGTTGCATTTGATGTAATTTCTAAAAAGAGAAGCAAAGTTTCATAAAATACAACAAGTTCTCTCCTTTAAAATCAGAGTAGTACCTAATAATGAAAGTTATTAGATATTACTCTGATTTTGTAGTAACAAATCTTACTAATAAATATCTTGTAAAGTACGGCATGCTCGTGCTAAAATAGTCTTGCGTAAAAGCGTGCAAGACTAGGAAGAACCTTGAAATGAGCACATGGGGTGCTCATTTCAAGCTTCTTCCAGGTATTGGTGATGACTTAAGAGCAGAGTTATGTTTGAAAGTATTGATGATACTAAAGAGCATTGTTTGTTAGAAAGTATTAGAATGTTCAACCGCTTGACTAGGGAGAATCTTGAAATGAGTAAGTTAGGAGGATGTGTTTGACCTATAAAAGGCAAATACAATTAAGGCAATGGATAATGAAAAACTGAGTGAACTGGATGCAGAGCTCAAAGGATTTTTTATTGAGTCTAAACTAGAAGAGATGAAGAATTTACTCCAAGAACAAAGTGATGTGACGGTAAGTGACCTCTTTGAATATACTTGGAATATAATTCAAAAATACTATGATGCAGAAAACTATGAATTATTGTTTCGGTACCTTTCTTTCGTAGCATACTCATGCTTTCTTGTAGAATATACCTATCAGCAAGGATTGATAGATAATAAACGATATCATGATATTATGATGATATATAATGAGATTTATGATAAGAAAAAGCAGCAGTGATGAAACAACCTCAGCAGGATGTTATCGTGGCGTTTCAACTATTTAGACGTGCATCAAATAGTTTGACAAAAAGTAGATATAAATGTAAAATGTGCTACATAGTATAAAAATAAAAAAGTGATGGTTTATATGCATCATCAATTCAGAATAAGAATGGGAGGTAGGATAATGAACTTAATTATCCCTGAAGGTTATCAGGCAAACCTTGATATTAAAGAGACAGAGGTTGGTATCAAATATGTGAAGGATTTTTTCGAAAGAGAACTTGCAAAGCAATTGAATCTTATCAGAGTATCAGCACCACTCTTTGTTCGACCTGAGACTGGCTTAAATGATAATTTGAATGGTATTGAAAGACCGGTAAGTTTCGGAGTAAAAGAACAAAATAACAAGCACGTAGAAATTGTTCAATCTTTAGCAAAATGGAAAAGATTAGCACTTAAGCGCTATAAATTCAGTAATCATGAAGGCTTATATACCGACATGAGCGCAATTAGAAGAGATGAAGATACTGATAATATTCATTCCATTTATGTGGATCAGTGGGACTGGGAGTTGTCAATCGATAAAAGTGAACGTGATTTAGAGACATTAAAGAAAATCGTAAGAAAAGTATATAACGCTCTTAAAAATACAGAATCTTATATGGCAGGTAAGTATGATTATATTAAAGAAATTTTGCCAAATGAGATTGTATTCATTACTTCACAAGAATTATTAGATAGGTATCCTGAGCTTGATGCAAAACAAAGGGAATATGCAATCACGAAAGATAAGGGCGCTGTATTTATCATGCAAATCGGAGGTGCACTTTCTTCAGGCGAGCGTCATGATGGAAGAGCTCCTGATTATGATGACTGGCAACTGAATGGTGATATTTTAGTATATTATCCAGTTCTGGATATTGCTTTGGAACTTTCCTCCATGGGCATCCGTGTAGATGAGGATTCCTTGAAATCACAGCTTGAAATTAGTGGATGTATGGACCGTGCTGAATTACCATTTCAAAAATCTCTGCTTAACGGTGAATTGCCATATACAGTAGGTGGTGGTATCGGTCAGTCCAGAATATGTATGTTTTATCTGCGAAAAGCACATATTGGTGAAGTTCAGTCTTCTGTTTGGCCTCAGGATGTTTCGGATGAGACCGAGAAAAATGGAATCAATTTATTATAATAGTGTGAAGGTTCTTCACAGCGTGAAGGGTCTTCACGCAAAAGAACTACGAAACGCGCACAGTGGTGCTCGTTCCTTGTTCTTTCAGGTATTTGAGATGCTGCGAAGCAGCATCATGTAGGTTAGTAAGATAGTAAAAATCTATATTCATGATATGGCGGTGAAAAGCTTTATGATTAACTTGTATCTGATACGTCATGGCAGACAGAATAGCCAGTTATGCAACGTAGATGTAGAACTTTCAAAGGAAGGTTATCAACAAGCTGAATTATTACGGGATCGATTACAGAATTATCATATTGACGCTCTCTATTCCAGCGACTTGATTCGAGCAAAACAAACTGCTGAAGTTATTAATCAAACTTTAAAGCTTCCTCATCTTATCAGGGAGGAGATACGTGAAATCTCCTTTGGTGAGTTAGAAGGAAAGACGGATGAATATATAAAAACAAATTTCAGGGAATTTAAGCGTGAGCAGAAGAAGCTTATCGAAGATATCCCATATCCGGGTGGCGAAAATGGAACATCAGTATATGAACGTGCTATGCCAATTATTCAGGAAATTGCTCAAAGTGGGAAGAAGAATATTGCAATTGTAACCCATGGAGGTACCATTCGTGTTCTTATGGCTGCATTGTTTGGACGAAATCAAGCAAAGAGATTTTTGTATGGAGTATCCTTAGAGAATACAGGGATTACGCAGCTGGCTTATGACCCAGGGTATGACCGGTTTTACCTGGAACGTTTCAATG
>JBASOB010000491.1:0-9082 GCA_049657865.1 Mobilitalea sp. | reverse complement strand
TGTTCAATTATCAATGTTCGTGTACATGTTTCGATGTACATTTGCGCAACCGTTTCCGATGTGCATTTTGCTGTGATGCTTTTGTTTACTGTGTTTCTCAACGTCAGCTTGACTATCTTATCATGCATCAGCTTACTTGTCAACTACTTTTTTCAACTTATTTTTTTAACTTTTTCAGTCGAAATAATATTGATTTAAGTAGAACGGAGAATCAGGGATTTGAACCCTGGCGACGCTATTCACGACCTACTCCCTTTCCAGGGGAGCCCCTTCAGCCACTTGGGTAATTCTCCAACGAATGATTTATAATAAATATGAAGTTATAATACTATGTATATTGTTTGAAAATATTAAAACCACTATATTTAGCAGAATTAATATGTAACGGAGAGAGTGGGATTCGAACCCACGGAATCTTGCGAATCACTGGTTTTCAAGACCAGCTCCTTAAGCCTCTCGGACATCTCTCCGAACATTGCTTTGCTATTGTATCACCTGAAAATGAACATGTCAAGTAGTTTTATTCTCATTTTCAAAAGAATTGTTGCTCTTTTTTATTTTTTTCAAACAATATTTTTTTAAAATCTCATCTGCTAATAGCAGATCCTCCGGAGTCGTGAGTTTAATATTATTATAATCTCCCTTTAGCATCTTAACAGGAAGCTTCAAATAGGTTTCATATATCATCGCATCATCTGTTGCAGACGCGCCTGTTATGCTACGATTCTCCAAAAACATACGATAGGCCTTTCGAATCGATGGATACTCAAAGCACTGCGGTGTCTGCGCTGCCCACAAAGTATTTCTATCTGGAGTAGTTACAATAATACCATCTTCATCTATTACTTTAATAGTGTCTTTTACCGGAACACCGACAATACAGGCTTTTACAATCTTCACCTGCTCAATTACGTTTTCAATTAAATGCTTTGAGATAAATGGTCTCGCTCCATCATGTATCAGCACATAGTCGGCTGATTCTGCTGCCATGATTCCTCTTTGTACAGAGTCGAAACGCTCTTCTCCTCCCTCCACAATTCGAGAAACCTTCTTAATCTGATAGCAATCAACAATATTTTCTCGGCAGTATTCAGTCTGACCCTTACCAGCAACAATGACAATCTCATCTACGCTGCTATCCTCGAATGCCTTCAACGCATAAAAAAGCACAGGCTTTCCCCCTAGCATTAAGAATTGCTTTGCTACTTTAGCGTTCATTCTGTTTCCCTGTCCTGCTGCTAAAACAATTGCCGTAACTTTGCTCATTACACGCTCTCCTTGTACTGATGCTCTAAATTCAAACTCCTATATCATTAGTCTGTCAATTTCCTTACTATCAATTTCAATCATAGCCGTATTCTCCATTTTATAGTATTCAGCCATTTCACTAAAAGGTATCTCATTTATATAAGATAGAAGCACCATAATATCTGCACTATGAGTTACTACTAATACATCATCCTTTTCGATTGTGATAATTCGCTTCAGAGATGGGATTAATCTTTCAAGCAGATCCTGATAGGACTCACCTTGTGGAGTTCTGCTATAGCGCCTGTTATCAATCCATTCCTGATATTCTAACGGAAATTTATCTTCAACTTCGGTCCATGAGTTTCCTTCCCATAAGCCTAAATTCATTTCCTCTAATCCATCCCATTCTGTATACTCTACCCCTAGATAGTTGCTAATGATTTCCGCTGTCTTTTTCGCTCTTTTCTGTTTACTGGTGTATATTTTCGATATATTCCTATTATTTTCTTTTAAGGTTTCTCCTAATTGTTTTGCCTGAAGTATTCCATTTGAATTAAGCTTGGTATCCGTACTTCCCTGGATTTTCTTCTGCACATTCCAATCTGTTTCGCCATGCCTTACCAAAAGTAGTCTCATTACCGCTCACCTATCTTAAGATTCGGCACCGCATTCAGATCTAGTCCACTTCGCGTTCCATTCATGAATTCATAATAAGCTGCCACTCCAATCATCGCAGCATTATCCGTACAGAAAATCGGTGAAGGATAATAGAAGGTCAAGTTATTTTCTTTGCAGGCTACCGCCATTGCTGTACGTAAGGAGGAGTTTGCTGCTACTCCACCGGCTATTGCTACCTTTTTCATATCAAAGTCTTTCGCCGCCAACATCGTCTTTTTTATCAATACATCGACAACAGCTTCTTGAAATGATGCGGCTACATCTGCACGGTTGATTTCTTCTTTCTTCATTTCACAGGAATTGATATGATTTAATACAGAAGATTTCAAGCCGCTGAAACTAAAGTCATATGGCGATCCGTCAATATGACCTCTTGGAAATGCGATTGCCTTTTTATTACCTTCTTTGGCTAGTTTGTCTATCTTAGGTCCGCCAGGATATCCAAGTCCGATGGCTCGGGCTACTTTGTCAAAAGCTTCTCCTGCTGCATCATCCCTAGTCCGTCCTATGATTTCATATTGACCATATTCTTTCACTAACACTAAATGAGTATGTCCCCCTGATACGATCAAGCACAAGAACGGTGGTTCTAGATCTTTATTCTCTATATAATTAGCAGATACATGCCCTTCAATATGATGTACTCCAACTAATGGTTTTCCAGTCGCGAAACTAATTGCTTTTGCCTCTGCAACTCCCACCAAAAGAGCACCTACTAGCCCAGGGCCGTAGGTGACTCCAATTGCATCAATATCCTGAAGGGTTACTCCCGCAGTCGTTAAAGCTTCTTCTATCACTTGGTTTATTTTTTCAATATGTTTACGGGAAGCTATCTCAGGGACAACTCCGCCATATAATTTATGCAGTTCAATTTGCGATGAAATTATGTTTGACTGTATTTCTCTTCCGTTTTTTACCACTGCAGCCGCTGTTTCATCACAAGAGCTTTCTATCGCAAGTATTAGTATATCTTTTTGCATAACAATCTCCGTTTCTATTTATCTTCACTTACTGTTTTCCAACCAAGTATTTTCCATTTTTTATCATTCCCCTGGCGTAACATTACTTCCCACTTCTCTACAAATTTGCCGTTTTCCTGAATTGTAAAGGAAACACTTACAATGGCGTATTTTACTCCATCAATTTCACTGATTTGATTAGTTTCCTCATCAGCAACAATGAAATTAGTGATTCTTCGGTCTGCCTCTTTCCAAATAGCAATATCAGTATATAAATTTGTTAAATAAGTATCTTCTGGGTTATTTGTCAGAAATTCTTCATCATATAAATTTCTAATTTTCATGGCAATTACTTCAAGCTGGTCCTGCTCTGTATCAGTATCATAGATTGCTTTCATCATTCTTGAAAATAATTTAGTTACTTCTCTAGGTGATTCAGGATAATATAAATCGAGATCCTTATCCAACAACAATTCAATCTCAGACATATTTTCGACGGAAGGCTCTTCAAGAGGTTCTGTACGATTCGAAAAATACAAATAAATCGCTATAATAATCAATGCTAATAAACTCATTATTAATACCGTTGCTAGGGTTCTGTACTTTGCTTTCGTTTTCGTCTTTCCCATTTTTATTCCTCCTAATATTGTTATTCGTCCTGATTAAATTCTAAAGTTATGCTTTTTCTGTCTTTGCCAGGCTTTGCATTGGCAAATATTCTTTTTGCGTCACCAATAAAATCTTCTGGTCGAACTAAGGATGGGCTATAATGCGTAAGCCATAGCTCACCAACCTGTGCTGCTTTTGCTAACTTCGCTGCTTCAACAAATGTCATGTGTTTATATTCTCTCGCTTTTGCATCTTTTTCCTTCTCACCATACATACCTTCACAGATAAACAGATCAGAATCTTTTGCGTTATCAATAATTGCTTTGACCGGTCTAGTATCAGTACAGTAGGTCAGCTTGATTCCTTTTCGCTCAGGGCCAATCACCATCTCCGGAGTGTAGGTGACTTCTCCGTCCGCTATAGTTTCACCTTTCTGGAGACGATTCCAGAATCTTTGAGGTACCTGATTCTCAACGGCACGTTCCGTAAAGAATCTTCCTCCTCGCCTTATGATTATGCTGTAACCATAACAGATCACATTATGTTTCACCTGAAAGGCATTAATCTCATATCCATTGACTAAAATTGTCTCTTCCGCGGAAGTTAATTCTAGAAATATAATTTCAAAGGGTAGTTCCGGAGCAATCACACGAAGTGAATTCACTACTCGTTCGAGTCCCTTCGGTCCAATTAGCGTAACCGGCTCCACTCTGCCTGCATTTCCCATAGAAAGAAGCAGCCCAGGCAGTCCGCTGATGTGGTCCCCATGATAATGGGTAAAACAAATTGTATCAATAGAATGAAAGCTCCATCCTTTTTCTCTTATCGTAATCTGAGTTCCTTCGCCGCAATCAATCAACAGACTGCTTCCATTAAATCTAGTCATTAACGCAGTCAGCCATCTTCCTGGCAACGGCATCATTCCACTCGTTCCTAATAAACAAACATCTAACATTTTCTGCCCATGCCTTTCTCTCTTTATTTAAGCCACATAATGACCGCATCTTCCTCTGGTTTGGAATAGAACTTTTTCCGCAGTCCGACACTTTTAAATCCTAATGCTTCATATAAATGAATTGCCGGGTGATTACCAATCCGCACTTCTAGTGTAAATGCAGTGATCCCCTTCTCTTTTGCTTCTTTCATCAGTTCAACTAGCATATGATATGCTACTTTTTGATTACGGTATTCTTTTATAACAGCAACATTACAGATATCGCCTTCCTCAAGAATGCCCCAATAACCGCAATAACCAATTACCTGTGAGTCAACTTCTGCTACGATATATCCATTATTAGTTTTAATCATAGAGCTACGAAAATCTTCCTCTTTCCAAGGCATAGAGAACGTTTCTTGTTCAATGGCACAGATTTGCGGTAAATCAGCTTCTGTCATTTTTCTTATTACCATTAATATCGTCCTCCCCGTTATTTTACATTAGTTTTTCTGCCTGAAGCTTTTCTTTGGCGGCGAGTTCACGTTCTGCCTGAGACAAACGCAGATATACCGGTTCATGTTCTTCTGCCGTCTGGATCTGATTGTTTTTATACATAGTAAGACCAAGTGCTCCAATTGCGCCTGCTCTTTGTCTATTCAAATGTATGGGCGCATATTTATATTCTACCGTAATTTTGTCTTCTATCATTTTTTGATATACTGCAGTTCCATCTCCTAGAAAAACAACTTCTCTATCTAGCAAATTGATTTCTGCGAGTAATTCTTCTACCGACACTGCTCCCTGCTCTTTCACAACTCTTAATTCATCTCCAACGAATTCATACAGTCCCGTATATACCTGATTTCGCCTAGCATCCATCATCGGACAAATCAGTTTGTCACTTCCATATAGATTATATGCTAAGCCGTGTAACGTCGGAACTGCAACCAATGGTTTTTCCAGTGCCAGACCCAAACCTTTCGCAGTAGCGGAACCAATTCTAAGTCCAGTAAAAGAACCGGGTCCTGCGGCAACAGCAATTGCATCAATCTCAGATAAATCCATTGCTAGCATCTTGACAATTTCGTTTAACATCGGCAATAAAGTCTGTGAATGTGTTTTCTTAAAATTAACGGTATATTCTGCCAGCATCGCTTCTTCTGTTACAATTGCAACCGAAGCTACTAATCCCGAGCTGTCTATTGCTAATAATTTCATATTACGACTTCCTCTCTATAATGCAACTTCTTCTTAAACAATTGCAACTTCCTAATCAGCAGCAATTATATCTTTGATCTCTGATCAATTGAAACACTCATAAGTTTATTCTACTGTAATTTCTCGATAATCAAAGCCTTTTTCCAGGTTTTTCTTTATTGTTATCGTAATACGGTTAGCTGGGAGTATCTCTTCAATGAGGACCGACCACTCAATCATGCAGACTCCGTCACCGTAAAAATAATCTTCATATCCAATCTCGTCCATTTCCTCCACATCACCAATTCGATATACATCAAAATGATAAAATGGCAGTCCATATCCGGTATATTCCTGAATAATCGTAAAAGTCGGACTATTGACAGGCTCATCTATTCCGAGACCTTTCGCAAATCCCTGAGTAAATACAGTTTTTCCAACTCCTAAATCTCCATTAAGGCAATATACTTCACCTTTCTTAGCTTTTGTTCCCATATGATACCCAAATTGATAAGTATCCTCCGCATTAAAACTCTCTATTCTTGTCATCTGTTTTCATCCAATTCTATGTTTGATTCGTAAATTTTGCACCTGCGATTAACCGGATCAATCTGCTGTCTCTTTCATTTCTCAGATTTCCTTCTCGCTAATCGGAAATATTATAGCAGATATTGTTAGATAAAGATAGGGTTTCTTTGAGGTGCTTATATCTACATTGTTTTTAAGTTTTAACTTAAAATAGCTCATGCATGCAAATTCTTATCACGAATAAGCAATACATGAGCTGTCAGCGGTTAGGTTATGTAATATTATTGGTGAAATCCTTTTATCACTGTACTTACTTTTTTATATAGTAGGAAGGTAATGATCGATACCAACACTCCTTTAATAATATTGAAGGGCGCTACTGCAAATAGGATAAAGGTAGACAGACTGTTAATACTCGGATTAACGGCCGTTCCCATGGCGATAAGGCTGTCAATCGGCATTCCGAATATTTGAGCATAAGAAGGAAGCAATACATAGGCATTCAATAAGCATCCTGCTATTACAAAAACCAGTGTTCCCACAAGAAGTCCTTGGAGTGCTGCTTTTCTTGTTCTTTTTCTATGATATATCATTGCGCTGGGAACAACCAGCATACATCCTATGATAAAATTAGCGATTTCTCCGACAAAAGCAGTTTCTGTTCCATTAATCATAAGATTAAGTAAAATTTTCACCAGTTCAATCATTACGCCTGCGATTGGTCCTAACGTAAATGCTCCGATAAGTACTGGAACTTCGCTAAAATCAATTTTATAGAATACTGGTGCAAACCAAAGCGGAATTTCAAATAACATTAATATTATAGAAATAGCCGATAGTAAAGATATTACTGTGATTCCTCTTGTTGATAGTACTTTTACCTTGTTGTTTCTTACTTCATTTGTGATTTTTGTGTCTTTCATATTATTTTCTCCTTTTCAATGCAAAGGGAAAACTCTGGGATATGCAACAAAAAAACCCGATTTTAAAATAACTAAAATCGGGGGATTTTAAACCAATTAAATTTTGTCGCTCTTCTTTCATCCAGACTTTACTGTCGGTTTTGGAGTTTCACCAAATCAGTCATTGATATTATTTGTTTCAATTAATATCTTTGAGTCGCGGACTATACCGCCGGTCGGGAATTTCACCCTGCCCCGAAGAATTTCCTTTATTCTTTTTATTGCTATATCATACAGCAATCTTTTTTTCTTGTCAATATGTCTTTACTGTTAGTTTTTTGTCTACAAGTTCTATCTATTGGGCCTTATCCATTGGTCTTTATCTATTCATTTTATTAATTATCTTTCTTCCATTAATCTTCATTTATTAGTTTTATCTGTTAATCTTCATCTATTAGTTTAACTATGGCTTTTTGCTCAGACAGTTGTCAGGCAAAAAGCCATAAAAAGCCTCTACATATTCCCAACTATTTTATCCTTTAATACTCCTGCTGCTTCCCTAACATAATAATTCAGCAAAAGTATCTTATCTGCAGGTGCTGACAACCCATCTACATTATGATAGCCCTGCTTTTGAGCAATACTGACCGCACGAAATACATGGAAATTGTTCGTTACAATCGTAACTTTCGCATTTTCGTTATTAATAATCTTCTTACAAAAGCTAATATTTTCGTTCGTGCTCGTCGATTGATCTTCTTTTTTAATTCGTTCTTCTGCAATTCCGTTCACTGTTAAAAATCTCTTCATTGCCTCTGCTTCCGAGATATCTTCTCCCGCCCCCTGTCCACCAGAAACGATTACAATTGTCTGAGGGTTTTCCTTAAGATAAACAACTGCTGTTTCCAGACGCTTCTTCAGGGAATTGCTTACTTTTGTTCCTCTTACCTGTGCGCCAAGTATGATCAGATATTCTGACTGAGATGAGGGTTTTGCAGCGGCATAACTTATAATGTTAACTTCTATATAGCTAAACAAACATATTCCAACTACAAGAATGACAAGAAAGGTCACTTTAAAAATACCCGGCACATGAATTTCATTTTTATCAATATGTCTGCATATTAGACCAAATAAAACCATACTAACTCCGACAACCAGCCAAAATCCAGCAAATGCAGATCCAATCCCAGCATATATTACGATAATACCAAAATAGATAAGGCTTACGATTCCAAGTACTAAACATAATCCAAATAGTAAACTCATTATAATAACCATGCCTTTCTCTCTGTTTGCAGACTTCGGAAAAGCAGGTATAAGGTACGTGTGAAGATACACTCTTCACATGTGCTACTATGCATTTCTCTTTACCTGCAAACTTTGGGCTGCAAGCACAAAGTTGCGTGTGAAAGAGTCATCTTTCAATCTAACTTCACCCTGCTTCCCTACTTTGATCAATTATAGTATCATGGTCAATGCAATTCTTTTCTTCGCTGCATCTATGGTAAGAACTTTAACTTCAACAATATCCCCAACGCTTACAACGTCAAGAGGATGTTTTACAAACTTTTTGCTTGATAGCTGCGATATATGAACTAATCCGTCCTGATGAACACCGATATCAACAAAAGCGCCAAAATCGATTACATTACGAACCGTTCCTTTTAAAATCATACCCTCTGTCAAATCCTTCATCTCAAGTACATCCGTACGAAGAATTGGCTTCGGCATCTCATCACGAGGGTCTCTGCCCGGCTTCTCAAGTTCTTTCACGATGTCAGTTAACGTAATCTCACCAATACCAAGTTCATTTGCCATTTTACTTTTATCTTTAATTTTTCGTTCAATCGCTGTTACTGTATCCATTTGATTGGAAGACGTCGGTTTGCTATTTTTCTGTTCTGCTTCAGGTGAAGAAATTGCTCCCCCCATTGCTGCTGCCATTGCTTTTGCAAATGCTGTATCCTGGGACCTTACTGCTACTTCCTTCTTCTTTTCTGGTACCTTTTCTACTATTC
>JBASOB010000490.1:0-16450 GCA_049657865.1 Mobilitalea sp. | reverse complement strand
ACCATTCATTATTAAAATTAATAATTGTTGCTGCAACTAACACGGCTGCACCAATTATTATTCGCCATAGTCGTTTTGTCATACTAAACAGCCTCCTTTAAGCCTTTTTCATAGTTGTATCGGGTTCGATTTTTTTAACTATTTTTTCGGCCTCTGCTATTATTGTTGGCATTTTTTCATCCTCACCATCAATAACAAGTTTTGTGGTCATAAAGTTAACAGTAGCTTCTTTTACTCCATCAAGCTCATTAATAGCTTTTTCCATTTTTGCCGCGCAATTTGCACAATCCAAGCCTTCAAGTATAAATTTCTTTTTCATTATTAAATCCTCCTAAATATTATTTGTAATTTTATTTTAAATACTACAAGTCTTTTTCAAATTTTATTGAAACATAGCTCATTTGATATGAAGACTTAAATATCTGCCCAAATATCTTCAAAAAATATTCTATTATACCACATTACTACTTCTCGTTGATATGAATTAGACCTTGGTCAAATATTTCTCTTACATGATCATCAACTAATGAATAATATACTACTTTCCCTTCTTTTCTGTTTTTCACTAAATTAGCTTGTTTTAAGACTCTCAGCTGATGGGAAATTGCTGATTGTGTCATGTTAAGTAATACAGCGATATCACAAACACACATTTCAGCTTCATGTAAAGCCCATAATATCCTGATTCGTGTTGAATCTCCAAATACTTTAAATAATTCTGCTAGATCATAAAGGCTTTCTTCTTGAGGCATTTTATCTCTAACTTGATTTACAATATCCTCATGAATTACATTGCAGTCACATCTTTCAATTGAATTAAATTTTTCAGTCATATTATCACCTCTTTTTAAATCATTTCATCCGAATACTTGAGCAAGCATTCATACGTTGTGTATTTATTATATTATTGTTTTTCTCATATGTCAATAGTTATATGAGCATTTATTCAAGTGTTTTTTATATTATTTGAAATATCTCAAAACCATCTATTACGACATTAATACCATAAAAGGGTGATTTCTATACAAACCTATTTTAAAAACACAAATATTGTAGGTTCTATAATAGTTTGAAATAAAATTTCAAACTATTAAAAAACTATAGTGGTAGCTGTTTCAAAACAACTACCACTACATTAGATTATATAAAATTCTTATCATCCCAGAGGATTATTTCTCCCTCTTTCTGAGCCATCAATTTTTCCACCTTTATAATGTCATCACTCTTTTTACCCTATGTCATCTATAAAGCACCCCAAAAATAGGGGTCAAAAAACGGTGTTTTTTCGCTCATTTTTTGCTCCAAAATCACTCTTGAACCACTATATGTTGTGGTCAACTTCTACTTTTCGCCCCCTGAACCACAATACGTCATCAGAATTATACTCTCAACGTGGCCCGATAGGCTCATCTTGATGTCTTGAGTAATTTTTCACATTTATCCGTACGTGGAAACTTTTCTATCTTGTTTTTTTCACTTTGCCCGCTTGCGGAAACCTATGTAATATAATCATACCTTGTGACTGCGTTTGAAAATCCATATTACCACCACGCTTGCCTTTTAGATTATATTTTTCAACATATATTTTCTGAAACTCGCTTTTTATATATTTTGTTGGAGTATAAACACACAAATTTAAAGTTTCTAACAATTCATTTGCATCCTTAAACTTTAACAACTGCCCTTCTGAATCTATTTCACTGTAATACGTATCTGGTTTGTTCTTATGAGGAAATTTCCCAACTCCGCTATTCCCATAATACCCTGTAATATGTTTCCTACTACGTGATATTGTCATCATTTCTAATAAACGATAAAAATCAGATGGCAAACTATCCAGCAAATCATTTTTTCTATGCCCTGGCATTGTCTCCCATTGATTAATTATTGCAGACGACTTTCTAAGTAAATTATCTACACTCTGAATTCCTTCATCTTCAAAAGCAAAATCCTTATCAGCCGTAATAATACTTATCTGATTCTTCAAATCTACTAGACTATTATTTACTGGTGTTGCGGATAGTAATAGTACTTTTGTATTATTATTTCCATGTTTTATAACATCCTGTAAGAGTCTTGCATATCTGGTCATAATTAATTGATCATTATCATCATATCTGTCATTTCTGTTTCTGAAATTATGTGATTCATCAATTACAACTAAATCATAACTACCCCAATCAAACTTTTTCAGATCTTGCCCGGATCTGGACATTCCATCATACCTTGATAAATCCGTATGAAACATAATCCTATAATTAAATGACTCATTTAAAAATGAATCTCTGTAGTCTCCTCTGAATGAATTCCAGTTATCATATAATTTTGCAGGCGTTAAGACCAAAACACGATCCATTGCGATCTCAAAATATTTAATTACGGCAAGTGCTTCAAAAGTTTTCCCCAAACCAACAGAGTCTGCTATAATACACCCTCTATATTTTTGAAGTTTACGTATTGCCGAAACAACACAGTCCTTTTGAAAGTCATATAAAGCATTCCAAATTTGTGTCTTCTTAAATTTTTCACTATCTCTTTCAAAACGCTCAACACCATTATCTATCTGATGCCCAAACAATTCATTTAAAGTAAAATAATAAATAAATTCTGGAGAATGCTTTTTATATACATATTCTAAGCTCTCTAACAATTCGTTTTTATAGTCCTGTGATACTTCATCATTAAACCAAATCTGATTGTACGTGTTTAGTGCTGAAAGAATTTGATCCTTATCCATGATTCCACTTAAGATTGCATCGAAGTTAATATTTCTAATCTGGTTTCTATTCATTTTATTAGACACTTCCAGAGAAGATGAGCCCTGTATCATAAAGTCATCATCAATTATTATTATGTTGCTACCTATCTTTACTCCTGAATTGGCTTTTCTAATATTTACATGCTTTTCAATGAAATCATGCATAGTTTTTGCTTTTGCAAAATGTTGTAATTTATTTTTCTCTGTAATGTCATACGCATTGAACAAGAAATCTACTGGGTTCATTTCAAATTCGTGAGAGATTTCCGTGCTATCAGGAATAAATTTTGTATCCCTAATAACTAGATTAATTTCTTTTACATTCTTTAAGTTTTTTTCTAAAAGCGCAAATACTGATATTGTAAGTTTGTCATTCACAATGTTTACTACTGCATTTGTCTTGTTCTGCAAGATTTCATTGATTTTGTTTATCATTTGTTCATTTGAATTAATAACGTTACTCATAAAATTTTCTCCCACTCCTCATATTTCCTGGTAATTTTATCGTACTATTCAATTGTACCATTTTTACCTGTCCCATTTTCAGGACTTATCTCCACAATATCATCGAATTTGCAATTAAGTTCCAAACAAATTCTTGCCAAAATATTCAGAGATACCTGCTCATTATTAGACATCTTGGTAAATGTACTTGGTGCAATCTTTGTCTTTTTTCGCAAATCTACTTTTGTCATATCTCGCTCAAGAAGCAATCTCCATAAGGGTTTGTAACTGATTTTTATTAGTTTTTCTGACATTTTTCTCAATTCTCCTTGATTTCATTAATAAATTGATCAATAAGGTATAATGACAACGTTTCATCTATTTCTAACTTGAACATTTTGACAATCTTATTTTTAAGTTCTATCAAGCTTGCTTTGCAATGAGCATCCCCATTTAATACAGCCCCCATTTTCTTTGTATCTACAGCACACTCATGATATTTGGGATTTCCAAAGGAAAAATTAGGTACGTAAATATTTGTATAATCACTTTGTGTTACCCAAGCGGCTCCCATTTCATTTAAACAAGCCGGACTCTCTAAATATGTATTTGACCACAAAATTATCATAAAGATTTCTTTTGATATGTTTTCCCGCAGATAATCGTATATGTTTTTATCAATAGGAATTTTATGCAATGGGTGTGATGTATAAATTAGTTGATTGTTTTTCACCCCCAGACCAACAATAAATCTTTCCAACGCATCCCCAAATTTTTTATCCCCAGATTGATGGCTCAAAAAAACAAGAGATTTGTTAATTTTTTCGATAACTGAATTCTTATTTTGTTGAACCTCATATGTTTTAAGACTTTCTTTAAACTCAACAATTAAATTCATGTTGCGTCTATGTTCATCTTTATTAAAACAAAATTCGTTTGAATCAATTTTACCAATGTTAGTATCATACCAAGTAAACAATTCATTCAAACAATATTTGATTAGATCCATGTCATTATCCCGAAAACCAATCTCTAATTGGTTAAGGTGATTTTCAACATTACCGTTTGATGAATAATCTAATAATGTACTTTTAATACCTGCAAATTCAGTTTTAAGTCGTTTAAGCTCATCTATTTTATTTATCTTTTGTTTATCACATGTTCCTTTTTCAATATCATCAAGAAGGTATGCTTTTAAAATGCCAATTACCGAATTTGCATCTCTTTTTCCCGTACCCTGTCTAATAAGTATTGCATCTTCAATTTCAGGTAAATCTTTCTTAAAAATATTTCTTATTTCAAGTATACAATCAAAAAGTTCACCTTCAATCGCTTGTATGCATTCACTATCACAATTATCATATTTCACTACTTGTTTCTCAAGTTTATTAATGTACTCTTGTACAAATCTACTCTTTTCCTGTGTCACCCCAAGTCCTCCAGTTCTTTCTTACATAAATTGCAATGTATATATACACTATTTCCTGTTCTAATTCTAATTATTAGTAATATCACTTACGTCTTATCTAATATTTTTAAACAGATTAAATACACTGATATATATTGTATCAAACTTATTTCGTAATTACAAATTTTATTTTGATTTCTCGAAATTCTCAAAGTAAAAATACCACAAGTTCATAACCTCAAAAACCAACATTAAAAAACATTAAAAAAAGAGACACCTAAGTATCTCTTTGGATAATTATATATACACATTTCTTGCAGTTCTAATAAACAACATTAAATCGATTTATACTTAAAATCTGATATTAATATATTTATATCACCGCATATTTAGGATGTCTATATATCTCTGTTACAAATTCTTCTTTCTGACCTACATTATTTATTTTCTCATTTAGTAATAATTTTGTTTCCGATGTTCCTCTACGAAAATCTATTGTATGTCTCTTAAAAAAAGAACAACCACCACATTCATTTTCAATTTTAGGTCTAGTGTTTTTCACACAAAAAAAATACAAACAGTCTTCTCTATTTTCTGGCAATAAATATTCGCACAAATAATCTGCATATATTTTAGTGTATTTTATGTATTCTTGATGATTGATTAAAAATAAAAATTGACAACTATCAATCATTTCTTCTAATCGAAATAGATTCACTATACGTTCCTCTATATAAAAATCATCATAAAAGATTGATTTTTTTATCATTTCTGCCGTGATATTTCCCAGCAGTATCTCCTTGTAAACACGTTCTTTGTTTGTTGACGAAAAAGTAATGTCAGTTAAATGTTGTAAACCAACCAAATGAAAAAAAGCGTCTTGAGTAAATCGAAGCTGTATAGGATACTCCTTACATTTTCGTCCTACCACAATATGATATCCTTTTCCAATCATTGTTTCATATTTGAATGCAGCATCGTATAGTATATCGCTCAATTATTTGCTCCTTTATTATGAATTACAAATACAAAAAGCTCTGCATCGCTGCAGAGCCTTTTGGCATATTTTCTTTCGGTCTAAACCTATTCAGAATGTGGAAACTATGCAACCCCATATTTGTCTGTGTATACCACTCGTCTGACCAAGCCATATACATTAACGACTGGCAGATACTCATGTTATCTGCTGTTACTATTATAGTACATTATAATAATTTTTATGTCAAGAATGAATTTCTATTTATATTTATTTTCAATATTCCACCGTTACTTTTAGCTTGGATTTGAACAAAATCCTTCTATAAAAAGCAATAAACAACTAAGCTTCTTTACTATAAGCCTCAACTGCCTCTTTTGTCAATCTGGTTCTTTTCTTTGTTTGCTTTCATAATAAATACAGATAAAAATGGAATATGTATATTGTCCTTACTTCCCAAATCTGATATAGTCAGAAATAATAATTCTAATCATTTTCTTTTCACCAATCTTGCCAACATTCTGGCTGTTTCCCACATTTGTAACGTTTTACCTATAAGGAGGATCTATGTTTCATTCAAAAGAACTAAACGATATTGACCAGACGTATTTTAACATTATTCAGGTCACTTGTTATTGCGTAACCCTGCAATCAAAGAATACGAAGCACTACTGGCATATCCTACACCAAGAATACTGGAATTTTAAATCTTGTAAAATCTATCATAGCCATCATGCAAATTTTTGCTATCACGAACACGGGCATGCCCCTACTCTCCAAAAAGCAATCACTCAAATAAAATCTCACGATGCATTTCAATTAAATGGGCGAAAAAAAAATCTCTAAGCATTTAATCTATTTCTTACTGTTCTAATATCTCATACCTTTTATCCAATTCGAATAACTACAGTTTACAGTATACTCCAACTAAAGCATGACTAATATTATCTTACCGCGTCATAGGATTCAAATACCTTATATATTCCTACTTATCGTTCCATTTTATTCTCTATCTTTACCTTTTCCTTAGCTACCGAATTTCCCTCCACAATTTCCTTTTTTTCTTTTAACCGCTTTCCCACTGATTGCTTTTCTGCTACCTTCAAATTAATATCATCTAGTTTCGTATTGTACACCACTTTATCCATTGGCAGTATATTTTTTTCCCGAAAAGAATAGTACTGATTTCCTCTTCCCAGGATAATATGGTCCATCATTGGAATATTCATTAGTATACATGCCTTTTGTAGTTGATCTGTCATGGCAATATCTTCTCTTGAAGGGTTCAATGAACCCGATGGATGTGTATGAAAAAGCATAATGCTATTTGCATTGGATAAAATTGCAGTTTTTAGCACTTCCCTTGGATGTATCAGTGATTGGTTTAATATGCCTTGGGAAATGATTGACATATTTATTGGATGCATACTTGAGGAAAGTGTCACGCATGCTACAATTTCTCGGTCGTAGTCTCTAACGATATCTGCTAATGCCCTAACTGCAGCTTCTGGACTTGAAATTGGTTCTGCACTAAGAAGTGGTTGAGTCGTTTTAACCATACGAATTTCCACTTGGGGTAATTTGTATGGTTTGATTTTACTCACTAAAATCACCACATGGAATCGTTAGTATAAATTCTTTTCCTTCTAATTCTTGCAACTGCGCTCTTACTTCATCAACAGTAATGCACCCTTCCTTTTCTTCTACTGTAAGATCAATCATATCCCTATATCTCCCTCTGCCCTTTACCGTTTTCCATTTCTGGTTTTTCTTTCAATTGTTTAACTGCTATTTTTTCCTTCTTTTTTTCTAATCGTTCTTTCAGCGAGAGGTTTCCTTGCTGTTTTTCCTCCCTTTTATTAAATTTTTCACTGCCATTATTCAACACATTATCAATCATGTTATAATTCTGCTCTTCAAGTTCCTCTACCATGGCTAAAGGCTTATATTCCTTCAATTTGTCCGCAAGTTCCTTTGCAATTTTTAAGTCTGTCTGGTCTGCTGATTCTTCAATCACATTTTGTAAATAATCAGCTACATACCCTGCTTCGCCTTGTTCAATATCAGAAACCAATTGCTGCAGATGTGCTTCCCTATCCGGAACCGCATCAGCGTACTCATATGGATCATATTCTTTCGTGAACTGGTCTATTCTATCTGCAAGCTGTTCTGCTTCACTCATGCCGGCATAACGATATTCTTGTATTTTATCCTCTATCTGTGGAGGAATGACTCCGTAAATTTGCGCATCAGGCACTTTTGCAATTAGCTCTGCAATTCTATCCATTGCCTCCGGATTCTTACGAATATCAGAGCCATAATTAAGATTATCCAAATCAATCATTCTTCCACTTAAAATATCCAGTTCGATATCTTCATAATCTTCCGTTCCTTTCGTATGGAGATGAATACCAATCGCAGGAATACCATGCATACGCTCCGGTGGAATAGAATTAAAAACTTTAAGTGCTTCCTCCACGCTAGCAATTCCTTCATGAAATTCTCCCAGATTATGAAACTCCCCACATTCAGCAACCGTAAGTGTTACTTTCACCCTTTCCTCTTTCATCGTATTTTCTTTTTCTAAGAAAGAATCCATCTCTGTGAAGCCAAAACGATCTACAAAATGAGCAGTGTTTTCTCCATCCTTGTGCAGTACAATCAGATCGCTGACTGATAAAGAATGCCCAGTGAAATCTCCTGGTCTATCTAAATTAAATTGCTCATAGATTCCATCTAGAGAAGTTTTATCGGTTAATTCTCCTACATAAATCAAGTCATAATGATCCTTATCTACTTCCAATCCTCGTCTCTGCAAATGCTCTATACTTTCAAAACGATAATCACGTATTGCTTCATCATCTTTTAACTGATAAATACCAAACATATCCTTATTTCCAAACAAAAATTGTGCCTCTGTATTCATATCCTCCTGAAGTCTGCCATTCAAATTATTTAATTTATTTTCTTCCATGTTCATAACCATACCTTTCCTCATAACCCGCAACTTTTTGTCGCAGATATAAAATGCGTGTAAAAGACTACTCTTTCACACTTTCCTCTAATAGCAAAGGGACAATCATCACTGAAAGCCCCTCTAAAATAGAAATAACTACATTGCCATTTCTTGTGTATTAAATTTATTTGCTTCTTCCTTTGGAATTCCAACACCACTGGCCTTTTCCTTCATAACTTCCAGCTTCTCTTTCAGGGAGTTCCTGTCTAATGGTTTCTCTATAACCTTTTCCACTTTCTTAGGTTCTGCCACCTCACTGTCATCCATATCAATACCTTCATTCCCTTTTTCATCCATATTGAGTAGTGAATTCAGTTCCGATAATCGTTGAAACTTATCTGCAAGATCTGTTTCTTGTGCAAATGGTTTTGTAACCTCTATCTTTGCATTTTCAAGCTGTTTTTCTACATTTCCTAATTTCTGCAGGCTATCCTCATACTGCTCTTGCATGGCATCCAGAGTATTACTAATTCTCGTAATGTTACCAAGAGGATCAGCGCCAAGCTCCAGATTATGGCTAATCTGCCCTTTTACATTCATAACAAATTTATGGTTAAAAGAATCAAATCCCACTGCCAACTTCATTCCCATAAATTCACCAATCGGTATTTGGGTATTGGTTGTTGTCATTTCTTTGCACATTGCAACAAGTGCAACTCCTGCATCCTTTTTATCGGTATACTGCACAGTACCGATTTTCATAATAAAAGCTTCACTATCAAAAGGCTTATTCTGCTGATAAGTTGCAATATCTTGTTTCATTCCCTCAATGCGTTCTTTCAGTGCTGCTATTTGCTGTGGATAATGTTTTGCAATGTTATCCTCCAGTCGATATTTCTGGCTAGTATGGTTCGCTTTTAAGAGCTTCAATTTTGATACCTGAATATCCAAATCCATCTTCTCTTTAATATACGGATTTCCTGTTGCAAGTGCTTTTACCTCAGCGTAAGATAGCGCCGATTCATCAATATCTTCACAGCTTCTAACCGGACTTTTACTCGTCATAATCTGACCAATGAACTTCTGCTTGTTCTCAATCAGCTGCCATGAATAACTATCGAATGTTCCCTCTGTTACATAACGAAAAATATTGACCTTTGAGTTATTATTACCTTGTCGTAAAATACGTCCTTCTTGCTGTTCAATATCAGAAGGTCTCCATGGTACATCCATATGATGCAATGCAATTAATTTATCCTGGACATTGGTTCCTGCACCCATTTTTGCAGTAGATCCTAACAAAAAACGAACCTGTCCGCTTCTAACCTTTGCGAACAGCTCCGCTTTTCTTATTTCTGTATTTGCTTCATGTATAAATGCCACCTCATTTTCGGGCACTCCCTTTGTCACTAATTTATTTCTGATATCTTCATACACATTAAAAGATCCATCATTCTTTGGTGTGGACAAATCACAAAAAATTAGCTGCGCTGACTTTTGCTCTTTTGTTTTATCCCAGATTTCATATGCTTTATCGACACACGCTAATGCTTTGGAACAATCATTATCTGGTAGCATATCATTGATGAGGCGTTGATCCAGTGCCAATTTTCTACCATCGTTTGTGATTTTCAGCATGTTATCTTCATTCGGCTGCACCATGCGATTACGAACTGCCTCTGCTCGATCTGCAAGGGATGTTACCATATCTTTTTGATAATCACTTGGCTTTAATACCACATTTTCATATTCAGCTTCTGGTACTGGAAGTTTTAACATATCTGGCGTCTGAATATCAGCACTTTCCTTAAAAAGCGAAATTAACTCTGGCAAATTGAAGAATTTAGCAAATCTAGTCTTTGCACGATACCCTGTGCCTTCTGGTGCAAGTTCAATTGCTGTCTGTGTCTCTCCAAAGGATGCCGCCCAGGAATCAAAATGTCCTAAACCTAACTTCTGTAAAGTACCATACTGGAGGTAACGCATATTGGTATAAAGCTCCGTCATGCTATTCGATATCGGGGTACCCGTTGCAAAGGTTATTCCCTTTCCTCCAGTTAATTCATCTAAATACTGACATTTTGCAAACATGTCCGAAGATTTTTGTGCTTCTGTCTGTGCGATACCAGCCACATTACGCATCTTGGTATAAAGAAATAAATTTTTGTATGAATGGCTCTCGTCCACAAATAATCTATCCACACCTAATTGCTCAAATGTTACCACATTGTCTTTTCTGGTATCATCATTTAATTTTTCTAACCTAGCACTTAATGATTTCTTTGTCTTTTCCATCTGTTTAATGGTATAACGTTCGCCCCTGTCTGCTTTCGTCTGTTCTATCGCTCGCTCAATCTCTGTAATCTGACGTTCGATAATCACAACCTGTCTTTCTTTGGAAAGTGGTATCTTTTCATACTGACTATGGCCAATAATTACCGCATCATAATCTCCTGTCGCAATGCGAGAACAAAACTTCTTACGATTGGCTGGTTCAAAATCTTTTTTGGTTGCAGCTAGGATATTTGCCCCCGGATAGAGTCTTAGAAAATCACTGGACCACTGCTCCGTCAAATGATTGGGTACTACAAATAAACTCTTTTGACATAACCCTAATCGTTTACTTTCCATAGCAGCAGCTGTCATTTCAAACGTTTTGCCTGCACCCACGCAATGGGCTAATAATGTATTATCTCCATACAAAACATGGGCTACCGCATTTTTCTGGTGCTCCTTTAGTTCAATGTCTGGTGTCATACCTGGAAACTTTAAATGTGCTCCGTCATATTCACGAGGTCTAGTGGAATTAAATAATACATTATATTTTTTACATAAAGCATCTCTTCTCTCCTGATCTGCAAATACCCAATCCTTAAATGCCTCTCGAATAGATTCCTGTTTTTGACTGGCAAGCATCGTCTCTTTTTTATTTAATACTCTTTTTTCCTTTCCATCCTCAATCACAACATCAAAAATACGACTGTCCTTTAAATTCAAGGAATCTTCTAATATTTTGTAAGCATTAGCTCTGCTCGTTCCATAGGTCATAGAGGTTAGGGTATTGCCATAATCGGTATTCTTTCCCTTAATGTTCCATTGTCCAGTCACCTCTGAATATTGCACACCCACCGTATCTCTACGCAATAAATAATCCGGTGTTTGGAATATCTCTTTCATAAAATCATCTAGGTACCTTGTATCAATCCATGTAGCTCCAATTCGCACTTCAATCTCCGAAGCATCCAATTCCTTTGGTTGTACCTGTCTTAGAGCGTTTACATTAGTAACATATTCTGAGTGTTTTTCTACCATACTTTTAACGACCGTTAATTTATCCCTTACATTTCCACTAAGGTACTCATCTGCTGCTTCCCACAGCTCCGTCAATGGATTCTTAAAAATAACACCTGATAATTCTTGTACCACTTCCTCTTCTGTTTTATTTGCAAGTTCTGCCATAAATCCGACATCTACTTTTGCCTTTTCGCCAAGAGAAACAGCCAAAGCTTCACTTGCGGTATCCACACTTGTAACAACCTCTGCCTTTTTAATGGTACGCTTGGAAAACATATCTGCTTTTCCCTTGAAGTTACTTTCATCATCTAATTTTTCTAAGGAACAAAGTAAACAGTAACTAGAATCCTGACTGAATGCTCTTTTATTGGTTTGTGAATTAATAAGACCATGTGTTTCAGAAAATGTGTCATAGATCTGATTTAATTCTGTTTGTTTTGATTTAATTACAGCATCTGGATATTCATCTAGTTGCATATTGATAAGTTCCTGTGTGCAATCTCTTATTTCCACCATCCCTTTTATACGCTGTTCTATGTTGTCTGATAATTCAGCCGGTTTCATAATGGAATTTTCTCGATAATATACCTTATCCTCTACCACGGTGTAGCTATAATTTTTTACATTAGGATCTGCAGGAATGGATGCCGATGCAAGTTCATCTTCTAATTCTTCTAGTTCTATCGTATCAATCGATCCATCCATTCTTGAAATTGCATCAGCGAGCTGTTCTGCAAATGGTCTATCTGTATTGGCAATGCAAGTAGATTCCATACCATAAGGACCCGATACCATTTCCATTTTTCCTACTATCATTTCTGGATGGTCTACGAAATATTGATTCATCGCAATACCATCTTCATTTACATTCAGATACACCCAATCCGGCTCCACATCTATCAATCGATCATGCTTCTTAAAGAATAAAATATCAGAAGTAACTTCTGTCGCTGCATTTTCCTTAAATGCAGTATTGGGAAGTCTCACTGCTCCTACCAATTCTGCTCGCTGTGCTAAATATTTACGGACTTCTGGACTCTTTTTATCCATGGTTCCCTTACTTGTAACAAATGCAACAACTCCACCAGGTCTTACCTTATCAAGCGTCTTTGCAAAGAAATAATCATGAATTAAAAAATTATTCTTATCATAGGCTTTATCTGCAACCTTATACTGCCCAAAAGGTACATTTCCCACCGCCACATCAAAGAAGTCTTTTGGGTAATCTGTTTTCTCATATCCACTGATTTTTACATCTGCATTAGGATAAAGCTGCTTAGCAATTCGTCCTGTGATTCCATCTAATTCCACACCATATAATTTGCTTTCCTGCATTTTCCCTGGTAACATTCCAAAAAAATTACCGATACCCATGGCTGGCTCTAATATATTGCCCTTTTCAAAACCCATATTATCAAGTGCTTTATAAATACTACGAATAATTGTAGGACTTGTGTAATGTGCATTTAATGTACTTTCTCTGGCGGATGCATATTCTTCTGGCGATAACAATGCTTTTAATTCCTGATATTCGCCTGCCCAATTTGACTTTGTATCATCAAATGCATCCGAAAGACCACCCCAGCCAACATACTTCGACAAAACATGCTGTTCTTCCGGTGTTGCAATACGAGATTCTGCTTCTATAGTTTCCACTGTTTTAATTGCAGCTACATTACTACGGAACTTTTCTTTTGCACTACCAACACCCAATGCATCATCGGTAATCTGAAAATTCTTCGCTCCTGACTTGTCAATTTTACGACCTGTTTGTTCAGGTGGATTTTGTGCCGTTTGTGCTATGTTCGGTGCAAATACTTCTTCATCCACTTCCAACTTTTGGACATCATGTCCAGAAGTCGATTCCACTTCCCTATCTTCTTTCCTTGCTACTTGCGCCGAATCCTGTTCAAACTGTTCCTGCTCTTTTTTTAGAGCCTTCTGATCCCGTTCTCCACGATAAGTAATATATGCTTCCTGTTCCTTTGGGGATAGGTATTGACCATCATTAACAAGTTCACGAATTCGCTTTTCCACAATATTCCACTTCAAGAGTATTTCAGCGTAAGGTGCCATGATATTGCCTTTGCGAAGTCTGATACCCTTTGCATCATGGTCTTCCCACCCATTGTCAGAACCTAAGAGGGCATGGGAACTCCCCCCAGTACCATATTCATTTTTCAGAAAATCTATAGATTCCTTACTGGAATGTCCCTCTTTAAAATGCTCATAAATACGAAATCTACCATGTTGAATACCATCGCCACCTAAAAGCCTACCGTCAATTTCATCTTGAGTAATAAAATCTTCTTTGATTATGTTTAACTCTTCTTTTAATGGATATTCTACTTTCTCCAATTTTAGATTTATTAATTCTGCTCGAAGCTCCTCTGGTAACATGGCTGATCGAAATCGTAGTTTCTTTTCTCCTGTTTCAATCTGATACATAGCAATATCCAAAAGCTCTTCTAAATGTGCAATCCCTTCAGGTGTGGAAAGTTGCTCCATTAATTTACCAATACTCTCTGGGTAGTTATTCCTTGTAATTGTAAGATTATCTGGTAACTCATCCATGCCATCACGAAAAAAGAAAAAATAGTGATTTGCAATTCGACTCTTTTCAACATTATCTGTCAAAAATGCTTCATTGGAAGAAACATAGTCTCCTGCATCTATCATAGATCTAACCCTAGCTTCTATTTCCGTCCAGTTCAGGGGCACCAGTGGCATTTTCTTTGCCGAAGTACCATATCCTATCTTCATACCATTTTCATCAAACCAAGCTGCTACTGGATTGCCATCTATCATAAATCCCTTACCAGTTGTAGAATATTCCTTTTGTAAAAATGCTGTCATTTCTTCTGGTGTTTTCTGCTGTGTGTATTTTGCATAAATTCGTTTTTTATTGTTATCTCTGCCACCTCCAGTTCTAAGAATATCATTGATTACTTTCTCCGGAACCGCGTATCCAAGCGGTGCTATATGTTTTATTGAAGCTTCTGCAGCAACAACATTTCCTACCTGTTCCTCAAAACTTTGAAAAAGATCCATTTGATGATATTGTCCGTTGGATTTTTGCAAATCTGCAAAAGAAAAACCGGACATCTTTTCCATGCCCGGCTCTAAATTACCACTGTTTAATTGTAAATCAGTTCCTTCAAGACTACTTCCTCTGCTATATTGCGAATACTGTTCATTTTCGTTACCCAAATCATCTGATCTGTTGCTTTCAGCTCTTCTGTTGCTCCCTCTTCCTTGCTCATCTGTGCTGTTAAGAGTTTCATTCTCTGCTCGGCTTGTTCCTGAATCTGTAATAGATGCTCGTTCAATGTTCCCTTCAGAAGCATTCCTGTGTAAATCCCACTTCGATGATCCTTTAAGTAATTCTTTCTCATCTGTCCGAATTTCGTTAATGTCCCCTCTGTTTCCTTGTTCGCTACCAGATTCGGAACTAAGTAATCCCCGTTCTTCTCGTATGTTATATTCATTCTGCATTCCCCTTTCTATATCTGCTAATTCATCAGTATCTTTTTTATTATCTTGTATTTCGCTTTCACGCTTTAACGTATTATAGTTCTTGTTAGAATCATTTGCAAGCTGTTTTTTGATATTTTCATCTGGTGTGGCAAACTGTTCTCCGTGAGCAATATTTTTTACCTTATTTCGCTCATATGCGCCGATGGTTCTGCCTATCTCCATAAGAACAGGCTGTGCCATATCTGTTGTTGCATTCCCTAAAATAGATAGTGTTTCAACGTTACTAAAATCATGGACAAAATCAAAATTATGTTCATTTTTCCATTCTTCCACATCAAAGCCACATCTGCTTAATAAAACAAATGCAATACTGGAAGACAATGTTTCTCGAACTCTGATTTCAATATTCTGAGCATCCAATCCATCTAGGAAACTACCCTCTTTTACATATTCCAAATCTGCAATCAATTCAGGATAGAAATCTTCTGCAATACGATTAGCAAGTTCAATTAATCTTATTTCAAATGGGTGATCTTTGTTAGTAGTACCATACGTTTTTTCTAACTGCTTAATCACTGCTAACTTTTGTTCTTCCTGTAAAACCCATAAATTAGGATCTCGACCAATTCTTACTGCTTTATGTACGTCCGATACATCAAATACATATTTTAATTTGTTCCTATCGGAGTCTTCATCAATTAAAGCAATTCCTTTTGCACCTTTGTTGACCCAGCAATTCATACGCTCATTCCAGGTTTCTATGGAAGCACAGGCTGTTGCATCTGGTCTCTGTGCATATATTAACATCTGTTCCTTAAATGGATATTTATAAAGCCTTGCTGCAGTCGTTAAGTACCGCGTCCACTCCGTTTCGCTTCTCACAATTTGAGCTGATACTTCCTGTACAAGACTGGCTATATCATGATATTTTGACATCTACACGTTCCTCCTTTTTCTGTAAAAAAATAAGACGTATAGATTTTATTCTATACGCCCTATCGCTGTTAT
The DNA here is from genome assembly GCA_049657865.1 of Mobilitalea sp. Lineage (GTDB taxonomy): Bacteria > Bacillota > Clostridia > Lachnospirales > Lachnospiraceae > Mobilitalea. The sequence goes on along the minus strand of JBASOB010000490.1, from coordinate 129 downwards.
TATTATGATTTAATTTTTATTATTCTTATTGTAATTCTACAAATTGAAATTATCTATTGCTTTTAGTTTATATCTATTATAAATATAATTGGAAGCTCAAGAAAACTTGTATAATATCCAAAATAGTCT
>JBASOB010000489.1:0-8576 GCA_049657865.1 Mobilitalea sp. | reverse complement strand
CTTTCATATACTCCGCATGATTGGCAAGTCGAATGACCGGGTTAATAATCAGCTTTGAAAATACCTGTGAGGAAACTAATACAAGTAATAAGGCTATGGCAACAATCATCGGAAGACTTTGCAAAATTACTGGTCTTATTTCTTCCATTCTAGGCGTCATAATAGGTAAAAATGTAATATCAATCGCGCTATCTGTAAGTCCCATTGCAAGGTAACTGGTATAATAATTATGACCATCTGTTACATTGGATTCATAAATGACTAAATCTTCCGACTCTATATGTATTTTTGAGGATTCTTCCCGAAATACGTTTTCATTATTAAATGTTTCTATTTCAAAGCTCAAGGGAAGATTATTTAAGGACTCTTGATTCCCTAATAATTCATCCTTAATCGCCGCAAGATTGAAATCCTCTTGATTGATGTTTTTGATCTGATCTGTATGTTTCGCATAATATCTTAGTTTCGCGAGAAGTTCCTGAAGCTTCTGCTCTTTAACATCGACAGTAATCCTGAAGAACTTACTTACGATATAGAAATAATTCCCTGAGACAGGTATTTCAATCGTTATCGTTCCAGTTGGATTTTTCACTTCAAGATTTTCATAACTTCCAGACTCCATATATCCTTCTTGCAGTTCAACAATAGAATCATAATTTCTGTCCTGCATATAAGAAACATAAAGAGAAGGCAGCATAAATATAAAGTAACCAACAATCAGAGATACCATAATTACAGATATAATAGAGCTGTAAAGCAATGTTTTTTTTGATAAATTCATCTGTCTGCCCCTACCTTCCCTTAATTTTCCTCATTGTACTGATAACCCACACCAATTACCGTTTTGATATAATTACAAGGAAGTTTCTTGCGGAGATTCTTAATATGAGCATCAATGATACGATCATTGCCGATATAATCTTCATTAAATATCCTGAGAATCAATTGTTCTCGCGTAAAGGCTCTCCCCCATTCTTTTTTCAGCACCTGTAAAAGCAAGAATTCGCTTAAGGTAAGATGCAAGGGCTCATTATCATAAAATGCCTGATAAGCATCTTCGTTCAAATATAATCCCTCTATTTTTTCATTTTTTTTGTCTGCATTTTTAGTCCTGCGTAATATAGTTTCCATTCGTTTCAAAAGAATTAAGGGAGAAACAGGTTTAATTACATAATCATCTGCATATAGATTAAAAGCCTTCACCTGCGTCTGTTCATCATTAATAGCTGTCAGCATAATTGCAGCCATCTCCGGTTTCGATTGCCTGATATATTGTAATACTTCAAGCCCGCTCTTCCCCGGAACCATAATATCAAGTACGGCCAGATCAAAATCCTGCTGCTCTAACAATCGAATTGCTGTATCTCCGTCCTCCACGGTAGTAACATCATACATCTGCAGCTTCATATATTCTGTCAGAACCTCCGAAATGGTTGGTTCATCTTCCAGAAACAATACTTTTATCATAAAGTTCCACCTCCCCATAAAATACTAACTATTCCAATAAAAACATATTCTCGTAAATATTACAATTAAATAATTTCGATTCTTCCATCCTTCGACTTTGGACTTCCTCTCTTATATCATACGAAGGGAAGCCTTCAATCAATGAAAATTGAAGGCTTCCCTTATATTATAAATGTAAAATTGTAATAAAGATAGAATATTTGTAACTATTCAAAACCCAAGAGAATCGCATATAATTGATTTGATTTTACAATTAATGCTATCTTCAGCTCTTATTTAAAGCCTATCCTCATTAACTAATCTTAAATACTTTGATAGCCTCTTCCAGACTCCGAGCATTATCTGCTAGTTCTGTTACTGCAATCGCCATGTGCTCAACTGCATCGATCTGATTCATTGCGGTTGCGCTCACTTCTTCGCTAGCTGCAGCGGTTTCTTGAGAAACTGCTGAAATATCTTGGATTGCATCTAGGGTATCTGTCTTAGCAGTTTCAATTCTCTTAATGCCATTTGAAATATTATTCAAATTATTGGCAAGTTCATTGACATGATCATTAATGGAATCGAATACCTGAACTGTATTACCCAGTGCAACCGTCTGAGATTTAACAATATTATCCGCCTGCATTGCTGTATCTACGGTACTCTTTGTTTTAATATCTATTTCCTTCACGATAATTTGAATTTGATTTGCTGCCTGTACAGACTGATCTGCTAATTTACGAATTTCATCTGCCACGACTGCAAATCCTCGTCCTGCATCTCCTGCTCTAGCTGCTTCAATGGATGCATTTAGAGAAAGCAAATTAGTCTGTGATGCAATTTCATTAATAATTGATACAAATCCTGCAATATTTTTAGATTGTGTCTCGAATTCGCGAAGTTTCAAAATTACATTCTGCGTAATATCTGCAGTTGCTTTTGATTTTTCATTCAGTTCATTAACGATAACGATACCTTTTTCTGCAATACTCTTAGTGTCATCTGCTATCTTCTCAATTTCATTGGTATTATGATATACCTGGTCAACCTCTTTTGAAAGACCTGCCATTTGAGCCAAACACTTTTCAGCATCACCAGCTTGCTGCACAACACCTTTTCCTATATCATCAATAGTTTGTGAAATGCCTTTTGCTGAGATTAACAATTCCTCCGACGAAGATGACATTCTTCCGGCAGAACCGCTGACTTTTGTCCCCACTTCTTGAACTTCTCCAATTAGGTTCCTCATATTCAACATCATATTTGACATTGCATTACCCAAAACGAGAAATTCATCATTTCTTTTCGATTCAAACTTTGTGGTTAAATCGCCTTTGGAAGCTTGGGTGATTGATTTCATCAGAGCACTGATGGCTTTACTGAAGCCTCCTGCAATAAAGATTACCATAGCGACTGCAAAAATACAGGCAATCGTAACAAATGCTACATTTAACTTCTTTATATCATCCACCTGACTAAGTATCGTATCTTTCGGAATCATTGCACATATGACTACATTTGCTTCCTCAACCTTGCTATATAGGAATAGGTATTCCTCATCTTTGTATTCCGAATAATAATATCCGCTAACATCTTCTCCGCTGATTGCCTCATCATAATAAGATAAAGTCGTAAATATTTTTTCTTCTGTCGCATTCGACAATACTTCTCTGCCGTCACCGATTACAAGACCGGTGATACTTCCTTTTCCCAAATCATAATTAGCGAACATATCTAATATCTTTTCTTTGGAAACATCAATCACTACAAATCCATTGTTTGAATTCATCCTTTTAATGAGCGACAGTGCATAATCCTCTGTGCTGTGTTTGACTTCACCATCCACAAGCTCTTTATCTAAATCAGTGTGGCTTCCAACCCATGCTTCCTTAATCTCAATGTTTTTAAAATATTTTGCTTCGGAAGATCCCATGAATTTTGTATATAAAGTAGTACTGAGCGGAGCTGCAGTTGATATTCCTTTACTAAACTCTCCGAACAAATGAATTCCTGATATAAATGAATTTGTTTCTTTTGATAGTGCAATCGCTGCCTGAATCTCATACTGCTGATTAATTGCATTCATGATGTCTTCGGAACCATTTCTATTATAGTAAACCCTGATATCCGGATCAGCAATTAATTCCTGTGTCTTTTCATCAATCATATTCAAGCCAAATCCCAAATAATCACTGACTGAATTCAGCGTCCCCAACGAACTTTTTTCATAATTACTAATAATAGCTTTCTCCGACATTTGATAAGATTTCAAACCATAGATGCCAAGTAATACAACCGGAACCAATAATCCAATAAATAGTGTAACCCTGATGTTTAAGAATTTAAGCAATACACGTGGATTCTTTCTAATTACTTTTAGTACTTTTAATAACTCCTGTGGTATTTTTTTTACAAATTGTAACATTTCAGTTCCTCCCGCCCATTATTATTAAGTATAACCTCTCTGTAATTCTGTGTCATTTCTATTGTTTAATATCACTAATTATATATCATATTGTTTTTTTTGACTAGTTAATTTTACCTATAAAAACATTTTTATATATTACGTACGCCATTTGTTAAAAATAGGCTGCGATATTTCATTTTAGTATCACAAATTGTAAATTTATGTGCTATCTTTCGGCTATTCATTAAATATCTTATCTATTATGAATAAGAATATATTCCTTTAAATTACATGTTATGAGTTATTTGTTTTAAGTTCTTTGTTTTAAGTTCTTTGTTTCAATCTCTTTGTTTCAATCTCTTTGTTTCAAGCTCTTTGTTTCAAGCTCTTTGTTTCAAGCTCTTTGTTTTAAGTTCTTAATTTTGTATTATTTGTTATCTATTTTCTGTAAAAAAACAGCCCATCAGGAAATAAATTCCCAAAGGGCTGCTGATAGTTTTCCCAATAACTGTATATTCCAAATATTCTAGTGTAAGGATATACTCAAGTTCCATATCTTATTCGAAAACAATTCTTATAAACTATGGAAAGCTTCCTTACCATTTACTTATTTCTTGTACGTTTCCAGTAATTCACCATTTTATAATCACTGTCATTGGTTATTTCTTTTCCAAACCAATCTGGAACAACAAAAGCATTCGCATTTTCTAACGAATCAAATTCCATTTTACCATAAATATACTCGGTATCTCTGCCGACATCAGTAATACCAATATCAAGCCTGTTACCGCCTACATCATAGATATAGATATCTTTTACGATAAAATCTTCTTCCAATAAATGACCGATTGTCATAAGCTTATCAAATTCTTCTTTCGTAAGATCCTTTTCGACTTTCACACGCTCAAGGGTACCCTGGCTCTTAATACAAAGCTTATAAGTCTGTTCACCCACTTTACGTTTCTTCCATCTAATACGAATTTCCGGATCAACGCTTAAATAAGCCTGTCCGTATTTTACTTTTTGAAGTAATTTAGCACTATCTGAGACAATAACTGTGTCAAATAACCATTTTCTTTCAATTTCCATACATTTATTCCTCCTTAGTATGTTGTATTTAGGATGGTTATGATTCCCTTGCAAAATGACCTTAAATTTTGCAATACCTATACTACATATCTTATCCTATTATCGTCATGGTGTAAATACTTTATGGAATCTTATTTATCTTGGCGTGATTCTTTATAAAGCAGAGTATAAAAATACTCCATTGAAATAGACTTTATCTTTCAATGGAGCATCTTGAACTTATTGTAATTTGTGACCGCATACTGCGCAGAATTTAGAATCTGCCTGTACTTCGGTACCACATTCCGGACATTTGTTTAATGCATTAACTTCTGGTTCCACAACCTCCGGTTCAGCCGGTACGTTTTTAGTTCCGCACTTAGGACAGAATACCGTATCTTCATCCATCACAGCACCGCAGCCGATACAAATTTTATTTCCTTTTATTTTATTGATTTCATCATTCAACGTTTTGATTTTTTCTGTAGAATCCTTAATAATATTGCATTGCTCTGCATATTTATCTTCTGCATTATCTTTATTCTGCTCAAAATATACTTTTCCGAGTTCTACATACATTTTTTCGATCGTTTTTTCATGACTGTTAATCTGTCCATTTAGGTTTGAAATTTCTGCTATGTTCTTTGCTTTCTTCGCAACTTCCTTGCTCTTCGTCGAGAAAGTATCTCCAACTCTTTCAAAAAAATCCATACAATCAACTCTCCTTTTCTACTTTGTAAATAAACAACAAGTTATGTAACTACTTCGTATTATACTTCTATTTGGAAGCCACCTCAATACTTTTTCATTATAGTTACATTAAAAATTCATGAATTTATGAGTTTTAGTAATGAATGAAATTATTATTTTCTCACTTAGAAATCTCTGTTGGTTCAGAAATGGTTTTTCTGTAATGTCTTAAGGTCAGCCTCTCTGATTGTATTTTATCATTAACCATAACGAATCCCATTTTTTCATAGAAATGCAAATTCCTCGGGTTTTGTATCGGGGTGTCAAGTTCCCACCTGTCTGCATCCGGAAATTCCTTCATAATAAAGGAGAAAACTTTTGTACCAATTCCTTTGTTCTGGAACAAAGGAATCACCTCAAACCATGCAATCCAGTAATACCTCTCACCACGTTTTTTGATGCAGATATCTCCTATAATTTCACCATCTACAAGAATTTTATATAAATATGCTATTTTAATTCTTCTTTCCATTGATTCAATCGTGTTATTATATGCTGGACATTTCCCGTAATTGATAAAATCATCATAAAAGCTGATATTTCGAGTTTCAATCAACTTCTGTGCATCTTCTAAACATGCCCGTTCAATTATAATATCCATACTGATTCATTTCTCCTTAAATTCTGTACAACTTCAAACCATAATGCTTTCATCATAATATCCATACTGATTAATTTCTCTTTAAATTCTGTACAACTTCAAACCATAATGCTTCAATTATAAAATCCACATTGATTCATTGTTCCATAAATTCTGTACAACTTCTAATCATGACATATAAATTATGAAAAGCAAATTGATTTTCCTCTTAATCTCACATCTAATATCATCTTATTTGATTTCTTTTCTTATCTTACTTAGCTTTTGTTTCCTCTTCTGATGAAATCAAATATTTTCCTTCGTATTTCTGCCCTTGGAACATTCCTTTTCGTAGGAGAAGTAATAACATGATTCCGCCTATGATAAAAGCTATCGATACTACCTGGGAGATTCTAATATTGCCTACGAGATAGAGGCTGTCTGTTCTGAGTCCTTCAATTACGAATCTTGCTATTCCGTAACAAATAGAATATAACGCTAATAAAGTTCCGTCTTTTTTTATTTTGTTCGTAAGAATAAGCAAAACGATTAATATGATAAAATTCATACTGCTTTCATAGAAAAATGTCGCCTGATGCCACTCTGAAACTGCATCGATATATACTCCGTAAGGGAAAAACTGAAGCTTCGTATTCGTGATGAGTGCACCATACGCCTCCTGATTGGTGAAGTTGCCCCATCTTCCAAGGATCTGACCGACAAGAAGGCCGGGGATTGCAATATCAAAGAATTTTAAAGGGGGAAATTTGTTCATTTTACAGAAAACAAATAATGCAATCATTCCGCCGATAATTCCACCATACACTGCTAATCCACCGTCCCTGATATAAAAGACCGTGATGATATCATCTGCATAGGTACTCCAGTTAAATACCACATAATAAAGCCTAGTCGTTACAATTGCGATTGGGATGCCAATCAATGCAAAATCAATCACTAGATCAGATTTAAAGCCAAGTTTCTTAGCCCTGTAAATAGAAAGTAATACGGCCAGCACCATTCCTGTTGCAATTAAAACTCCGTACCAAGCGATGTTAAATCCTTCAATTCCAAATAAGTTATGAATCATAAATTTATCCATTTTAATGTTCTCCGTTTCTTTTCTTAAGTAAATTATCCGTAGCTGTGAAGGTACTGAACCGTTACCATTATCCTTACATGATCCCTCGGTAAATAACATAATCCTGAAGCTCATGCATAAAACCGACTGCTGCCAGTGAATCAACAGCTTCCTCAGGATATTGTTTAATTACTAAGCGACCCTGCGTTGGAAGTATTTTCATTCTTGCGTAATCTTTAATAAACACCCGTAAAGCTTCTGTCAATGATTCTGTTTCAAAAACACGCAGTACTTTTCCCTGTCTCTCAAATATTGCAATTGGTCTTCCTGCGCGAAGAGCAACCGCATTGCCCGGGATATTCATAAAGGATCTATCCTGCATGTGTGGCAAGCATTTACCCCAAGGCTGAGCCGGATCGACGGCAGACAGCCAAATTATCTCATCTTGCGGCTGTGTTAGCTCTTGCATCGTCCGCACGAAATCCTTATCACGAATAAACTGAACTCCTGACAAGCCTTCAATAAAGTAACCGCGCCTTGCAAGTCCTGTGTATTCCCAGACACGCAACGTCTCAAGAACCTGAGTCCATAGAAGACCTTGAACAGTTTCGCGGCAAATGATTGCTACCCTGTCAAAGATACGTTCTATCTTCTCTTCAATAGCAAGTTCTTTTAACGGACGCGCTATTTCCCATCTGCCCGTTGTCAATGCTTTACTTCGTGCACTGACCCGCTGCTTTATTGACCCGCTTTTAATATTTTCTTTATTCATCCATTGTCTTACCGGCAAGAAACTGTCCGCACAGACAAGGCCTTTTTCGGCCAGGTCCAGTAGGGTATCATAAGGAGTTACTCCGTCTAGCAGACCGGAGAGTCTCTGCATAAAGCTGGCACCCCGCTGCAGCAGAGCTTCATATATAATCTTTTCCTTGCCCTCTAAGGATTCTAAAACTCCCGACATATCCGCTTCCCAGTCAATGTCTTCATATAAATGGAAGCTGATTTCATGCTGTTGTGTGATATGCCAGAATAGATTGCCCTGAGAAAGTAACGTATCTAAGAGTTCCGGCCGATATCCGCTGACTCGTGCAGGTAAAATTACACTTTCCCATAATTCCGGTGAATAAGGCTGGTCTGCTAATTGTCTCAGTGAACGTTCCAGCATTTCTCCCTGCGGAGCCGTAATACGCATATGGTTAATTAAAAGTGCCGCATAACGTTCTGCAGGCAAGGTCTGAATC
>JBASOB010000488.1:0-13569 GCA_049657865.1 Mobilitalea sp. | reverse complement strand
CCATAGTAATCCGATATGTCTGTACTATTCACAATTTCTGTCGCTGTACTTGTCACGGAGTCAATGCTTAAATCCAGATAATCTCTTACTGCATTCAGTGTATCTGTCGTTGATTTCTCGTAAGTAGTTACAATAGCAGCAGAAGATTTACGATAAGATACCACACCAAAAACCGCGAGAAGAATAATAGGTACTGCAAATCCAAGCAGTACCGTAATCCGAATACCACGCAGTTTATTGTTCAATTTATAGTTATTGTTACTTCCTGTATTTTGATCATTTGGATTCTTTGAAGCAGTTGCAGCCTTCTTATTTTTCAGCTTTTTTATTTCTTGTATCCTGCTATAACAATATTTTTTTATTATTGAAAACACTTTACTGATCTGTTTTTTGGTCAACAACTTGACCACCCTGTTGTCTGATGTCTTCATTTTGGTATACCTCTTTCAATATTATAGTACCTGTCTATATTAGCCCTTAACTGCACCTTGTGTTAATCCACTATAGATCTGTTTTTGACCTACAATAAATATGATTACTGCAGGTATCATCGTAATGATAACGCCGGCCGTAATGTAGTTATATTGACTGCCATATGGTCCCGTAAAAGTATAGAGGGACGTTGCTACCGTATTATATATCGACTTATCCTGAAGATAAAGATTTGCCATATAGTATTCATTATAGGTACCAACACCCTTTAGAATCAATACGGTGACAATCGCTGGTTTAAGTAACGGAAACAGTATTCGAAAGAACACCGTAAAATAAGATGCTCCATCCATAACTGCTGATTCATCCAGTGAAACCGGAATATTTTCAAAAAACTGAAGGAAAATGTAGATTGAAATTACATCGACTCCTGTCATTAATATAATATAACCATATAATGTATTAATAAGATTCAGGGAATACATAATTTGATAAACGGTTACTTGTGTCGCAATTCCCGGAATTAAGGCTGCGAAGAGAAATAAAGTTCGAATAAGTTCATTTCCGTGAAACTTGAAACGGCTCAAGATGTATGCAAGCATAGTCCCGAACATGATTGCTCCGCCTAATACAAAAATTAAAATAATAAGGGAATTTCTAAATCCAACTACCATGTTTGCTTTTTCAAAAGCGACTTTAAAATTCTCAAAGTAGAGCCAGCTCTTTGGCAGTGTCATTACATTCGTCGTTTCATACTCTTCTTTACTCTTAAAGGCTGTAATGATGGCAGTCGCCATTGGTAAGAGAGCAATGAGAGAAGCGATCAGCAGGGATAAATATTTAAAAGTTATGGCAATATATCTTAATATTTTTTTCAAAGTATACATAATTTATTTTGCCTCCCTTACTGCATATTTTTTTAATTTTTTCTGTGTGCTCTTAGAAACATCTGCATTTGTATCACTAAAGACATATTTCATAATTAATTTCTGAGCAATCGTAACCACAATGATAATTGCAAATAAGATCAATGCCATTGCAGATGCTTTGCCGACCTTCTGCATATTATGCGCCATATTATGCATGAGCAGGAAGTATGTTGCGGTACCTCTTGTTCCACCGGTAATAACATAAGGAGGTTCAAAGGCGCTAAGCGATCCTGTTACAGACAAAATCAGATTAAGTACTACGATTGTCTGTATACTTGGTAAAATTATATACTTGAATTGATGCCAGCGATTTGCGCCATCAAGCGCAGCTGACTCATAGAGTTCTTTATCAACGGACATAATTGCACCGATAAACAGTACCATGTTTTGCCCTGTGTATCTCCAAAGAGAAGTTGCTACCAGCGAGAAGTTATTCACGCTTTTATCTTTCAGCCAATATGGGAGATTCTCCAGATTAGCTCCACACCAAGTCAATACGGTATCAAGCACAAACTCCCTGGTATAAAAGAATTTAAAAATAAAACCTACTGCAATACCGCTTACTAAAAACGGGAAGAAAATAGCACCTTTAAAGATACTGCCTCCGCGTGTTTTGAAGCTTAACATCGTCGCAAAATAGAGAGCCAGTCCTAACTGCAGGAAAGATCCAGCCATATAATAAATACTCAGCTTGAGTGATCCAATTACTTCTTTATCCTTCAACACGCTGATATAATTATCAAACCCAATAAATTTTCTTTCCCCTATGTACTTCATGTCATATAAACTAAATTGGAACATCTTAAAAAACGGCAGATATGTAAATAAAAATAATAGAAGTAAAGGAACTACCATAAATGTCGTCATAACTAAAAATCTTTGGCCTTTGCCACTTCTGAGCCATTTGATTATCTTATTTTTCTTTTTCCCTACTGAAACTACGGAACCATTATTTGCCATAGAACCTCCTACTTTAATATGAGCCAGGGAATTATTACCCCGGCTCATAGGTTTAAAAACTAGCATTTAGCTATATATTATCAATTACTTAACTTCAATTCCTAAACTTTCTTGTCCAGCTGACCATTTTTCATTCCAATCTGCTGCAATCTCTTCCATTGTTTCGGTTCCATCAAGAGCTGCCTCTACGATTCTCTGAACATGTGTATTTTCTTGATTGATACCAACTTCAGAAGCTGACTTAAGATCATCAAGCAAAGTTTCGTCACCAACAGGAGCAGAGGTATCGATTACTAGAGTCGCGTCTGCAAAAGCTGCGAGTACGTCAGGATATTCTGCACCAAGCACGATCGGGATACCGCCTTCGCTGTAAGCAAAGTTTGACATCTCTGTTAAGTATTTTACATATAACATAGAAGCGATTTGATTATCTTCTGATGAGTTAACGTTAATACCATAGCAATAGTCAGGGCCTGCTGATGCATATACGGTACCATCTACTGTAATAGGGAAAGGAATGTAACCAACATCCTCAGGAGTTGATCCTGCTGCCTGCATCTGTGTAACTGCCCATGATCCAAGAACCATAGTTGCGATTTCTCCGCTGTTTAGTTTCGCTTTGGAGGATTCCCAGTCAGTTGTTGTTGGGTCATCTTCAATCAATCCATTCGCAACCGCTTGATATAAAGTGTTGTATACAGCAAAAGGACCTGTGCTGTCGCCACGATCTGCAAAAGGATTTGCAGCATGTACAAGGGTATAGTTGTTATAGTCAGGATCTCCGGTAGCAGAACCGCCGATATAAGCATCCCATGCGCCCATTGTCCATCCAGCTGCAAAGTTGGTATATAATGGCACTGCATCTGTATTATCTTTGATTAATTGTAAATCTGCTATAAACTCCTCAGGAGTCGTAGGTAATACTGTAATTCCTGCTTCAGCAAAGATTCTCTTATTATAAAGAACGCCTTGTGCATTTACTGTAGAAGCAATACCATAAACCTGATTATCATAGCTAAAGTTATCAATATAGCCATAAGTCTGGCCAATGGTATCATGATCACCATAGGATACGAAATAATTAGGACATTCGCTCTTCTGCACAGTAGTAGGGATCATACAGATGTCGCCCCAGTCACTAGTCGTTAATCTAATGATGATATCTTCTCTATAATCTGTAGCTGCTTCATAGGTAATGTTGATATTAGGATACATCTTCTGGAATTCTGTGACATAACCCGCAAGTTTGGTATCTACGATATCAGATCTGTGGGTGAGGAACTTGAGGTCTGCTGTAATATCCGTGTAGCTTTCTCCAAGTACCAGTGAATCAATTGTTGGAAAGCCAGTTTCGGTTGCTTCTGGTGCTGCGGTTACTTCTGTTTCTGTTGCTGCGGTATCATTAGTTGTGGTTTCTTCTGTTGCTTTGTCTTTACCACAAGCAGCAAGAGATAATACCATCGTGGAAACTAATAATAAACTGAGTAATTTCTTCTTCATTTGTTTTCCCCCTTGGTTTATTAAGTTATCGTTAACTTATCGGTTAATTATATATTATGTCCATTAATATTGTCAAGAGCTTTTACAAATTATTGATTTTGTATATTTTAATTTTACTATCCTCCTATATCTCACTCGATTTGTTCATAAAATATACTGTTTTTATAATTTCCAGAGTAAGATTTCCTTCTTCTGGCAGATTGCCTAAATACTCGCAAAGAGCCAAATCAATCATTTCTTCTCTAGAACTCTACGGAATCAGGTTGTTGATTATATCTATTCTTCTGGGTGATCTTATATCTTCTTTCTTATGTTCCTTCTTATGCTCTTTCGTATATACCTTATTGTATTCCTTATTTGTCTTTTCAATAAATTTTAATGCATATATTAGTTAATTTCAATCGTGATTATAACCTAATTATTTAAGTATATTATCTTAATCGATGTCAAGTTTATGGTTTGTTTACTTTCTGTCACTTTCAATTTTCTGAACTATACATAGAAAAATGCCCCAACCGGTATCTCGCCGATTAGAGCATTTTTAAACATATCCACAATATAATTAGGTTCTATCCTAATCTTATGCTGCCTTCTAGTTTAACTGAGTATATTTCTCGTTGTAGTTTTCCATTGACTTTTCAATGATGGACATCGCTTCCTTCGGCCCGCCGAATTCATTTACCGCTGTCTGCTTATGTTCCAATTCTTTATATACACTGAAAAAATGTTTCATCTCGTCAAAGATATGCGGTGGCAGGTCACCGATATGGGTATAAGTATTATAGGATGGATCATTAAACGGAATTGCTATGATTTTCTCATCGCCCATCCCATTATCAATCATATACATTACTCCGATCGGATAGCAGCGTACTAAGGTTAACGGCTCAAGCGGTTCCGAGCAGAGTACCAGTACATCAAGCGGATCCAAATCATCACCATACGTTTTAGGAATAAAACCATAGTTAGCAGGATAATGTGTCGACGTATGCAGGATGCGATCCAAAATAATATATCCCGTTTCTTTATCTAGTTCATATTTCTTCTTACTTCCCTGAGAAATCTCTATCACAGCTACAAAATCATTAGCGCGTATTCTGTCTGGATTCATGTCATGCCAAATATTACTCACCGATTATATCCTCCTTCAAATTTGATATGGTCCATTGTATCACAATTTTACTTATTTTTATATCGGAAATAAATGGATAATGCAAAATTATGCCTACAAAAAATAGTCCAGTATCTTACCCGGACTATTCTATGTTCAAATTTATTCTATATTGCCATAAAATTCTTAACTTTTTGCTTCTTCTTAGATTCCTTTGAAATCAAACGAAAATTCCAGAGTCTTTGTAACGTCTAGTAAGTATTCGTCGTGGGTGCGAGCACCCCAGGCATCATCTCCGGCAATTCCCATCTGAGATTTTGATACTCTTACTACCGTATAATGTACAGGAGGAAGTTCGTAAGGATGTGCTGCATTTTCCAGTTCATGCGGAGTAAAAGGAAGTGCCGAGAAATTCATCTCGTCTCCGCTAAATAGCATGCCTCTGCCCTTGCGGTCCATTACTTTCGCATAACGGACTCCTGTTTTGTTCCCACACTCCTGTGGAAGAAGGTACTTCGATACGTTATCCGCTACCTTGTTGCGATAGATGCTGAGCTTCGCCCCTTTATTTCTGTCACAATAATTCTCTTCCGGACCATATCCATACCATTCAAGCTGATTATAATCTGCATCAAACTTAAACATTACTCCGAATTCCGGCATGTCCTTCAGTTCTTCCACCGGCTGATACGTCAGTTTGGTATTCACCGTTCCATCACCGTACACGGTATAAGCTAATTTACACAAGCTTTCCGGTGTGGTTGGCATATAATAGGTATAGGTAATGACTGCGCAATTATCTTTCTCTTCAAGCGTTGGATATTGCATGTCCATATCATTAATTTTCTTATGCGTAAGATACATACTTGCAGTTTTCCACTGACTATAGCGGTACGGCATATCATTACCGTAGTCATCATCTACCGGCGCTCTCCAGAAATTCGGCTTAGGAATCGCCTTAATCATCTCCACCCCGGCGTAACGATAGGATGCAAGTCCGCCATTCAAGTAGGAGAACAGGATATCAAAATGTTCGCCTTTTACCCCGATATTAAATTTACCATGTATTACTTCAAGCGGTGCATTTTCTCTTACCTTTTTACTCTCAACCTTATAGATTCCCTGCCCAAACGCAACTTCATGTCCAGCTTTTGCCCAAAGCGTATCTTTCTTCAATTGGAAGGACACGGTAACAACATATTCGCCTTCCTCAGGCTTATTATCTTTAAAGGTCAAAGCTTCTGTCGGAAGTGCATAATTCTGCTTGGAAAGAGGTTTTACCTCGGTATCCATAAGCAATTTGCTGATTTCTCTTCCATCTTTTTGCAGGTACACATAACAGTGATACTCTTTTGTATTCGTGAACAAATTCTTGTTCGTGATCTCTGCCGTATTCTTATCAACTTTTATGCTGATTGCCTGATAGTTGAATTTAACTTCCTGCATCTTTGGAGACGCATCCCTTGCTCCAGCATAGGTGATTCCATTGCCGCAGAAATTATAATCACAAGGATGGTCATCAAAATCTCCGCCGTATGCCTGAAACTCCTTGCCGTATCTATCCTTCTTCCATATTGACTGGTCGATGTAATCCCAGATAAAACCTCCCTGGTATAAAGGTTCGGTATCCATTAAATCCGTATACTTATGCATTGCTCCACCGGCATTGCCCATGCAGTGCACATATTCACAGCAGATAAACGGTTTGTCTCTATGTTCTAGTAAATACTGTCTGATACTCTCTGCGGAGGGGTACATCTGACTTTCTATATCCGTAGTGTCATTGTATCTTCTATCACGCGTTACTCCCTCATAGTGTACCGGTCTGTTTGGATCTACTCTTCTAAAAAACTGAGACATCTCATATATATTCTTGCCACCATAAGATTCATTCCCACAGGACCAAATAAGAATTGCCGGGTGGTTCTTATCTCGCTGATACATCGAATTAGCGCGGTCAAGCACTAAGTCAAGCCAGTTTGGATTATCTCCCGGTACAACAGAATCAGCCTCTGCAATTCCCCTGAATACAGGATCCCAAGAACCATGTGATTCCAGGTTCGTCTCATCAATCATATAAAGTCCGTATTGATCACAGAGCTTATATATTTTAGAATCATTGGGATAGTGGCAGGTTCGGATGGCATTGATATTATTCTGTTTCATCGTGATGATGTCCTGCAGCAGTTCCTCTTCACTGACCTGACGTCCTGAAACTGCGCTGAATTCATGGCGGTTAACGCCTCTGAATGCAATTCTGCTGCCATTAATGTACATGATTGAATTCTTGATTTCAAATTTACGAAAGCCAACTTTTTGAGGAATTATTTCCGTGATTGTTCCCTCACCATCTTTAATCTCAAGCATTAAATCATAAAGATAAGGTACTTCTGCACTCCATAACTTAGGCTTTGCAACTGGAAAGCAGAATTGACAATCTTCTAAAAGTTCGCCTTCTTCATGTAGAATTACGATATCGTTGTCCATTAAGGTAAGTGAGACCCGACCTTTTTGAGTAGCTGATATATCAACGCATAGTTCAGCATTGTCGTAGTTATCGCTAAGTAAAGTCTGTACTTTAAGATCACGGATATGCACTTTCGGCACTACATACAGATAGACTTCACGAAAAATTCCTGAAAAGCGGAAGAAATCCTGATCTTCACACCAGCTGCCCGCTGTCCATTTAAAGACCTGAACTGCAAGTTTATTCTCCCCGTCTATGATATATGGGGTTAATTCAAATTCAGAAGGAGTAAAGCTGTCTTCACTATATCCAACAAAATGTCCGTTCAGCCAAAGAGCCATACCGCTTTCTACTCCCTGGAAGGAAATATAGACACGTTCTCCCTGCATGTTATCTGTTAATGTAAAATATTTGGCATAGCTTGCAACCGGGTTAAATATGGTAGGGATTTCTCCTGGATTAATCTCTTCCCTGCCATCCCATGGGTATTGTACATTAGCATACTGTGGAACATCATAACCTTCCATCTGGATATGTGCCGGTACATGGATCTCCTCCCAGAATTTGCAGTTATAATCAGCCGCTTCGAAGCCTTTGATCGTGCTCTCATAATTCTTGGCATAGGAAAATTTCCATAAGCCATTCAAGTTGCAGCGAAATCTGTTCATGTCATGTTTCATATCTTCTAATGATTCATAATAATCATGATCAGAATGGGCTGGCATTCGATGATCCGCATAATACCTCGGATCTTTTACCTTACTATATTCAAAGTTCTGCATTTAAATTCCTCCTAAAACCTAGCTCTTACTTAAATGTTATCCGACTACAATATAATATTAGTTCTCAATTTAACATTAATAATCTTCTAACATCTTGTTACTATTATGGAATCTTAATATCTATTTCACTGCTCCCGTAATACCTTCCGTGAAGCTCTTCTGTAACATGAAGAAGATTACGACGGTTGGAATCGTACACAATACAACAGCCAGCATCAGCATGCCATAATCTGTTACATAGCCCTGCGTTAGATTTGCTACCAGCATCGGCATCGTCATACTGTTAGAATCCGTCATGATAACCTTCGGCCATAAATAACTATTCCATGCATTCATGAAGGTAATGGTCAAAGCTGCTGCATAAGTGGATTTCATCGTCGGGATAAACATCCTGAAAAATATTCTGATTTCATTCAAGCCATCAATTCTTGCCGCTTCGATTATGTCATGCGGAAAGCTTCTTGAGCTCTGCCTAAACAGCATAATCAAGAAAGGTGTTGAAATAGTCGGTAAGATGAATCCCATTGTACTGTTTAACAGATTCGCTTTTGAAAACATCTGAAACAGCGGAATCATCGTTGCTGCAAAAGGAACCATCATCGCTAGTAATAATAAACTGAACAATTTATCTTTTCCTTTATCATAATAGATCTCAAATCCATAACCTGCCAGAGAACATATGATAAGTGCAAGTCCCGTGAGCAATATAGAATATTTAAACGAATTTGTTAATGCACGTCCAACATTCTGAGCTACCAGCAGATTCTTAAAATTCTCAATAAAATAAGTTCCTGGAAGTAAGGTTCCTTTTACTACATCAATACTTTTATTGGTTGCTGCAATGACCATCCAAAAAAGCGGAAATACGGATAACAGGGATACAACACTTAAAAATAGATAGGATGCTGCTTTTTTACCTTTACTCACGCTTGTCACCTACTTTCATTTGTCCAAATGCTAGGACTGCTACCAAGATTAAGATCAAATAAGACATTGCTGCTGCATATCCGAAGTTTGGTACGTACATAAATGATACATTATAAATATAATGTGACATTGTAATTGTAGAGTTGGCCGGACCACCACTAGTCAAGTTATAGGATTCATCAAATAACTGCAGTGTACCGTTCGTGGACATGATTGCCGTAAGTAAAATAATAGGTTTAAGAAGCGGTGCTGTTATCTTACGGAAAGACTGGAAGGGCGATGCTCCGTCTATCTTAGCTGCTTCGTAAATCGAATACTCAATATTCTGAAGTCCAGATAAATAAAATACCATATTATAGCCTGTCCATCTCCATATTAACGCAATAATTATGATAACTCTTGCTGAGTTAGCATGTCCGAAGAAGTTATAGCCCGTCGATAAGAATCCAAAATTGATCAAAAACGTATTAACAATACCATCAACCGCAAACATGGACCTAAATATGATGGAATAAGATACAAGGGATGTCGCACAAGGAAGAAATATTGCAGTACGGAATAACCCTTTAAATTTCAACTGTCTATTATTTAGCAAAGATGCCAATATGAGTGCTATTATTAACATAATTGGTACCTGAATAATCAAATAAATAAATGTGTTTTTTAATGCCTGCATAAATACCGTATCTTCAAACATACGTTTATAATTATACAGACCGGCCCATTTCATATTGGCTCCAATGCCTGTTTGAAAAGAGAGAAGTAATGCTCTCACCATAGGCACAAAGCTCATGACTACAATCAATACTGCTGCGGGAGTTAAGAAGGCCCACCCGGTGAGATTTTGGCGCATTGGCAAAGATATTTTTTTCTTTGGATTGCTCATTTCATACCTCCTGTATCATATAATTATGGGGAACCAGCCCGTTACCGGACCGTTCCCCATAACTTAACTTTCATAACAACGTAAGTAAGCATGCGTTCCTTCTGTTGCTACTATGGGTATCTTATCCTGTTTCTCTTACTTACCCATTGCAAAATTAACAGTTGACTCAGCTGCTTTAAGTTCAGATGCAATGTCAGCTCCTGCAACAACATTCGTAATTGCGGTAGCTACTGCATCACGTGCTTCATAATAATATACACCGGTATTATTGCTTGGTACTTTACCTGCAAATTCGGTAATGGTAGAGAATACTGTCTCGCCATTGAAGAATTCTGAAGGTTTGCTATATACATCACTGTCTGCTGCTGGTAAATAAGTTGCTAAAGCGCCAGAGCTTGGAAGTATTGTTTCATAGAATGCTACGCTTCCTGCAAATGTTTTAGCCATAAAGTCTTCTGCTAATGTTAAATTCTTGCAGTTGGAAGTAATAGCCCAGCTGGATCCACCATTATTAGAATAGTTTGTTGCACCGTCAACACCTTCAAGAGAAGGCATATTTGTAATAGACCATTTACCGGATTGATCGGTTGCAGTCTGGATAGAAGCCATAATCCAGCATCCATTAATTGTTCCTGCAACGGTACTGTTTGTGATGGAACCAACATATTGATCCCAGTCATTAACTTCAATAAGAACGCCGCTTGATACTAATTCAGCATAAACTTCCATTACTTTCATAAGTGCAGCATTATCAACGAGAGTTGGGTTGCCTTCTGCATCAAATAAGCTTGCTCCTGCTGACTGAAGCATCATCATGATTACGTCAGATTGACCTGCCTGGCAGGAAAGTAAAGGTTTGCCTGTTTTAGCTAAAACGTCTTTACCAAGTTCAAGATATTTGGACCAGGTAATGTCAGTAAAGTCTGCAACGGTATAGCCTGCTTCTTCTAATACATCTGTTCTGTAGCATGCAATTACAGCGCCATTGTCAAAAGGGACACCATAGTTAGCGCCATTTACAACGGAATATGCAACTTTTGCTGAACTAAACTGTGTAAAGTCAATTCCTGAAGAAGTAATATCGGTAAATGCATCCGGATAACTGATTACGTTTTTCTGGAATGCATTATCCTGGCATAATAGAATATCAGGTAATGTGCTTAAGTCGCCAGCAACTGCTGCTGTTGTAAGCTTTGTCTGAATATCTTCCCAAGGAGTCTCTACTACATTTAATACGAAATCCGGGTGGTCAACTTTGTAAACTGCTGCTGCCTGTTCCATTGCGTACATATTGAATGCAGGATCCCAGCACCAAACTGTTAACGTATTATCAGCTGCTGATACTTCCGCATCAGGTGCTGTAGTAGCGGTTGCTGTTTCTGTGGTATCTGTTGCAGCACCATCTGTTGTGTCTTTCGTATCAGTTTTTGACCCACAGCCAATCAGTGAAAGAGCCATTGTTGTTACCATGAGTAATGCAATAATTTTTCTTTTCATAAATACAAACCTCCTAATATTTTTATTAATAATGCGCATTTTTTAAATTGTACTCATATTGCTAACTTTATATTAGGCAATATGTATATAATTTGTTTCCCCATGCTAATTATTATATGCATATTATACCATGGAGATATTGTAATTGTATTCATTTTCAATTACAAAATGTGCATTTTCGACCATGTTTTTTATAATTTAGCTTCATTTTTCTACCAGCCCTTATGTGCCGATATTTTAAAGTTGTGCAATTTTCCTTCAAAATTATCCGCATTATTCTTCCAATGATAGGGTGATAGACCAACTATTTTCTTGAAATTGCGGTTGAAGGTTGAGGATGTCTGAAATCCGACTTTCGATGCGATCGTACTCATGGAGTCATTCGTCTTCAGCATATAGCTGCAAGCCATCTGTATTCGTACCATATTGATATATTCTACCGGGGTCATGTTCATGCTGATATCAAATACTCGGCGAAAATGAGTTTCACTCATATGGCACACACCCGCTAGATCTTCAATACGGAGTGGCTCGTAGAAGTGGTCGCTCACATACTCAAGGGCTTTGGTAATCTGAGATTTACTAGCTTTCTCCGCTTTTGCCATGGTTGGTTTTTCCGTATTCATACGAGCTACTTCGAGTAGAAATGCCAATAGCAGCCCGCTTACGATGTCCTTATATAATGTCTTTTTTTCTCTCATTTCTTCTATAATTTCCTGTAACAGAGCTGCCTGCCTGGGGTTCTCACTCTCCTGCATAATACAGGGCTTCTTATTTATTTTCTTATGTAAGTTCTGTGCAAAGATAGGGTCATCCTTATAGTACTCCATTAAAAACCCTTCTGCATCCACAAAAAGGTATTCCCAGAACCCAATTGTTCCAACGTCGCTATTTGTCGTATGCGGATAGTTCTTGGGTATTGTAGTGAACATTCCGCCTGAAAATCGGTAAACATCGGATTCTAAAATCAAATCTCCATTTCCGTAGTAGCAATATCCTATTTCGAACAAGTTATGGAAATGCAGATAATCAACGTCCTTGCCATATTCAATCTTCCATTTATCTCCTAGCAGTGCAAGAAGCGGCTCATTCTGAGGTGTTTCATAATATCTGAACTCGATCTTGTCCTTTTCTCTTTTGTGCATATGCCACTCTCCTAGGTACTGTGTCGTAAACCTCCGATACTATTCATTATTTTAATTCATTTGGTTATTAATAGCAATATCGCTCTAAGGATAAATAGAAAAGCCCTACGCCTCAGATAGCGTAAAGCTTCCTCTTTACTTTGCCGTAGCAAGCATTATCTTGAGGATAGAACATTTTGTATGATATCAATCAAGAGATAATTGACATCAACCCGACTAAGTTTTGCACACATATAGTTATAGATAGGAATCGTTTCCGCCTCCGTTGAAAATCTTCTCCATATGGCATCTACGCCTTCCTGGTTCGCTGTAATCACATCAAACAGATGTGGATCCTTTCCCATCAGTACCGCTACCGCCCTGGCTAAATTTTCACCTAGCGGTTCAAGATTTTGATCAATTTCACTGATTTTCGAATGAATTTCTCTGGATATGATTTCTACCGAATGGGCTGCCACTGCTCTTTGGGCTTTCCTTGGACTGGTTCCCGGTATGATATAGTCCGGAAGATAACCATCCAGTACGGATAGTAATATGTTCTTCTCCGATTGAAGTATTACGCATAGAGGAGAACGAATTGTAGATAAATCCTTTTCTGCAGCTTCCAGCCAAGCTAAATAATCTGCAACAAATCGAACATTATCATTCCGGTAAATGCTGCTGACGGATGAAAGTTTCATAGCCCAGGACATGAGTTTCTCTCTTAAAATACATTGCATTCTACACACCTCTTCATCATTCTACCTGTAATGTATTAATCGTTCCTCCGGCTTCGTTCGACTGCGTAGACCATTCAAGTCCTTCTTCTTTCAAAGTTATTTTCAGACGGACGACCGTCGAACTGGACGCATTCTCTTTCACTGCAGAAGTATTGACCGTAGTCATCAGTTTTGGAGTTATCACTTCTTTCACTACGCACATCTTAGACACTTC
>JBASOB010000487.1:0-4496 GCA_049657865.1 Mobilitalea sp. | reverse complement strand
GTATTTCATATCACTTAGCCCTTAACTGCCCCTGCAACGACACCTTCGATAATAAATTTCTGGCAGAAAAGATAGAATATAACGATTGGGATAATCGCAAGTACCAGCATCGCCATCATTGCACCCATATCGATAGAGCCATATCCACCTCTGAGGTATTGAATTGCAATCGGGATCGTCTTGTATTCTGTACCGATTACTAGATAAGGAAGTAAATAATCGTTCCAGATCCACATTACATTTAATATTGCTACCGTTACGATGATGGGTTTTAACACTGGCATAACTACCAGGAAAAAGGTAGAAAGAGGATTACAGCCATCAATCATGGAGGCTTCTTCTAGTTCAATCGGAATTGATTTTACGAATCCGCTAAACAGGAATACCGACAGTCCGGCGCCAAATCCCAGATAGATGAATATAATTCCGACTGGATTATCGATATGCAGCATATTTGCTACTTTTGTCATCGTGAACATTACCATTTGAAATGGTACGATCATTGAAAATGCAAACATGTAATATAACGTATTATTGAATTTATTCTTATTTCTCGTTATAAACCAGGCCGTCATCGATGTCAGCAATATAATAATTGCTACAGAACATATTGTGATGAAGAAAGACCATCCCGCAGCATTAAGGAATTTTGTCTTCTCGATTCCGCTGATATAATTTTCAATTTTTACAAAGGTTTCCTGAGTTGGTAATTTAAAAGGTTTCTCACTGATGAAGAATTTACCTTTAAAGGAGTTGATAAAAACAATAAATATCGGTGATAAAAACAGTGCGGATAAAATAACTAATGCTGTAAAGGTAAGAATACGTGATACTTTGATTTTCGGTTTATTCGTCGTCATTAGTTCTCAACCTCCCTTGATCTGGTAAGTCTGAGCTGTACAAATGCTACCAGCGCAACAATAAGGAAGAATATAACCGCTTTTGCCTGGCCAATACCTTCGCTACCGACAGAACCATAGAATGTATTATAAATATCAAGTGCCATCATTGATGTCTTTCTTGATGGTGCGCCTGCTGTTAATGCAAGGTTTTGATCAAATAATTTAAATGAATTTGACATTGTTAAAAACATACATATTGTAAGGGACGGCATAACTAATGGAATTGTTATTTTTCTTAAAATCTGCATTGGTCCTGCACCGTCGATTTTTGCTGCTTCATTGATATCTTTAGAAATATTATTAATACCGGCAATATAAATTACCATCATATATCCAATCATCTGCCAGTTCATAAGGACTACCAGACCCCAAAAACCATACTCTGGTTTGAAGGTCAATGTCACTTCAAAGTTAAATAGAATACCATTTAAAATCAACTGCCATATATAACCTAGAACGATACCGCCAATTAAGTTTGGCATGAAAAATATGGTTCTGAATAGATTCGTTCCTTTTACTTTTTTCGTTAACAATAAGGCTAACAGAAAAGCAAATACATTAACCGTAATTACGGATACCACTGCAAATTTAACTGTAAATCCAAGCGCATTGAGGAAATCTTTACTAAGAAATGCCGCTTTATAGTTCGAGAGTCCTACCCATTTTGCATCGATTACTGTTGTAAACTCAGTAAATGACAATACAATTCCTAATACAAATGGAATGATAAAAGCAATGATGAAGGCAATTAATGTAGGTAAAACAAAGATCGGGAAATATTTCTTACTGCGTTTTTGCATATTAACCTCCATTCTTTCAAAATCTGTGATTCCTATTTCATTTCATACTCTATGTATATTTATTTATATCAGCAACCTGCATTTTGCAGTTAACTTTCTACTTTATCCATGGAATATTATACTCTTTTATTATAAAAATGGTGAGTACAATATTGCTTTAGACTCACCATTTTTTAAGGAGTGTTTCAAGATTTTCAACTAACTGATCTGTTTCATCAAAATCCTGAAACACTCTTATCTAACATGATTCCTACTCTGTAACATCTTCGTACTATTTAGCTCTTTCTGATTTCCAGGAATCTTTAACGATTGTATCTACTTCTTCCCATGTCTTGCCACCCTGAACATATTCAAGTAATGCATCACCGAAATAGTTCTTGAATTCTTCACTTGGGAATGCTGCGAATGTCCATGCTACGGAAGAAACGCCTTCTTTTGCCATCCAAGATAATACTTCTTTAGCTAATGGATCAGCAGGTTTTTCAGCATCTGTAAAAGTTGTAAATGGAGCGATAAATCCTAAATCTTTTGTTACATAAGCTTTACCTGTATCACTTGAGAATAACCACTCAAGGAAAGCAACAGATGCATCTTGTTTTGCCTGAGATACTTTACTGTTAATTGCAAAATAGTTCTCTGTACCAACACATAAGCCTTGAGCTTCTTCACCTTCAACACCGGTGTAGATAGGCATAAACTTAATATCAGTTTCAGTAACAACGTTACCATCAACGCCGCTGATTTGTGACCAAGCCCAGTTACCATTTTGAACCATTGCACATTGTCCAAGTGCAAATTCAGCCATGGAATCATTTACTGTCTTGCTTCCAAGAAGGCCTTTTGCGGTACAAGAATTATTTGTATATAAGTCAAAAATATTTTGATAATTTTTACCATAAGTAAATTGAATTTCATTTGCTGCTAAACCAGCTAATACGGAATTATCAAATTCTGTATTGTCACTGAATTCATAGAATAATGGTAAATTAGCTAAATGTGTCTGCCATCTCCATTGTTCTCCTGCTGCTAATGAAGTAGAAGCAAATACGCCTTCAATTCCAAGATCTGTAGCGCGAGCGGTCATATCTTCTACAACTGCTTTTAATGTTGCAAAGTTATTGATCTCCTCCATTGATGCAACTGTGGTTGCTCTGTCTGTTAATGCAAAATACTTGCTCATGACAGCATTGTTATAGATGATTCCGTATCCTTCAACTACATAAGGGATACCATAAACGCCATCAGCGGAAGTAACTGCTAAGCTCTTATCTGATAAATAACTGTAAAGTTTTGTTCCGCTTAAATCTGCACAATAGTCTTTCCAGGATTCAAATCCAACCGGTCCATTAATCTGGAAGATGGTAGGAGGATCTGATTTAGCGATTTCGGATTTCAAAGTTGCTTCATAAGTACCGCTTGCTGCAGTAACAACTTTAACCTTAACGCCTGTTTCTGCTTCGTAATCTTTTGCAATTGAATCATATACTTCTGCAATTTCAGGTTTAAAGTTAAGGAAATATATTTCATCAACTACCTCTTCTGTACTTGCTGCGGCTTCTGTAGGTGCTACGGTAGCCTCTGTAGTGGTTCCAGCTGCATCAGTAGGTGCAGCCTCTTCTGCTGTTTCAGTTTTGCCACATGCTGTTAATGTACCGATCACCATTACAAATGATAATAGGATTGCAAATAATTTACTTGTTTTTTTCATAATTACCTCTCCTTCTCTTTGTGGAATAGCACTAGTATGCTACTCATGTTTCTGTAGATATTTTTTCTCTGATAACGTTATCGGTAACGTTTTCGGTAACGTTTTCATATATAATATTAACATATATTTTAAATAAATCAACTACTTTTTATATATTTTACATAAAATATTTTATAGCCATGCGAAATGCTTGATTTATCGCACTTCTCATGGCTATATTGACGAAATAAAATGTTTTTACGAATTAAATTTTAAACATATTGATTGCATTATCCAAATCTTTTGAATTTTCTCCAAGTTCCTTGGCAGCTTCCTCTAAAGAAGATACGGAATCGAATTGTTCTTTCACGGTATTTTCTATTCCTGCTGAGGTTGCTAGGGTCTCTTCAGAAATTGCAGATATATTTTCTATCGCACTGAGCGTTCCCTGCCTTGCATTTTCCATGTTCTGCATATTGCTTCCGATGACAGACAGATTCTCTATCAAGGTCTCGATACCTGAATTTATGTTATGGAAAGCATCTATCGTATGATTTACGGTTTCATTCTGTAGACTTACCACATTCTCCGCCTCTTTTGCCGTAATGACAGTATCCGAGGTCTGCTTCGTGATTTCACCGAGTACCGTTCTTACTTCATTCGCTGAATTCATGGATTTATTCGCAAGTTTACGGATTTCAGTAGCTACTACTGCAAATCCTCGGCCTGCATCTCCTGCTCGTGCTGCTTCAATTGATGCATTAAGCGATAACAGATTGGTCTGATCTGCAATATCATTCATCGTCTGAATGATATCACGGATGGATTTGGTTTTAGTTTCAAGTGATGCTACATTGTCAACGACATGCTTTGTAATCTGATTCGTTGCATCGGATTGTTTTGTCAAATTCTCCATTGTACCAATTCCCTGTGAAATCATGTTCTTCATCTGATCTGTTAAAGACTGAATACAGATTAAGTTCGCATTTACGACTGCTATTTTCCCGGATAACGCATCCATCTGAGATAGGCAGCTCTGAGAATCTAGCGCCTGGCCTTCGATACCTCCACTTATTTCCTCCACTGCTGTCGTTATTTGATTATTCG
>JBASOB010000486.1:0-5067 GCA_049657865.1 Mobilitalea sp. | reverse complement strand
AATCAACAATGGTAGAGGTATAGTCTTTGCAACAGGAACTCCAATATCTAACAGTATGTGCGAGATGTATGTTATGCAGCTTTATTTGCAAAAACAAGCATTGGAGGAAATGGGGATTTATCATTTTGATTCCTGGGCAGCAAACTTTGGAGAAGTGACAACAGCCCTAGAACTTACGGTAGAAGGAAGTGGATTTCGCTTTAAGAGCCGATTTAATAAATTCACCAATCTCCCAGAGCTTATGAATATCTTTCGTGAGGTAGCCGATGTGCAAACTTCGGACATGCTTAATCTTGATGTGCCAGAGCTACGAGGAGGAAAGCCTATCATCGTAGAATCAGAGCCTGACTGGTATGTGAAACAGGTGATGGAGGATTTTGTAGTAAGGGCAGAACGTATCCGTAACGGAGGCATTGATCCTAGTGAGGATAATTTTCTAAAGATTACCCATGAGGCAAGACTACTTGGGACGGATGCAAGGCTAATTGATCGGGACGCACCAAATAATCCTGATGGAAAGCTAAATAAGGTGGCAGAGAATGTTTGGAGAGAATACGAAAAAGCAAGAGCTGATGGCCGGATAGGTTGTCAGCTTATTTTTTCGGATATCGGTACACCAGGTCCGGGAAAAGATTTCACCGTCTATGATTATCTGAAGGAGCGTATCATACAGTTTGGTATTCCAGAGGAGGAGATTGCTTTTATCCACGATGCAAAGACCGATGCTCAGAGGGATATATTGTTCAAAGAAATGAGAACAGGGAAGAAAAAAGTATTGATAGGTTCGACAGATAAGTGCGGTACTGGCGTAAATGTGCAGACACATCTTGTTGCTATGCATCATATTGATTGTCCTTGGAAGCCCTCATCCATTGAACAAAGAGAAGGACGTGGTATCCGACAAGGAAATGAGAACCGTGAAATCGCAGTTTATCGTTATGTAACGAAAGGAACCTTTGATGCCTATAATTGGTCGATTGTAGAGAATAAGCAGCGCTTCATCAGTCAGGTCATGACAAGCAAAGCAGTAAGCAGAACCTGTGAGGATATTGATGAAGCCACGTTATCCTATGCAGAGATTAAGGCAGTTGCAACAGGTAATCCTCTTATTCGTGAAAAGATGGAGCTTGATAACGAGGTTCAAAGGCTTAAATTAATAAAATCCTCTTATGACAATCAAAAGTATGGACTACAGGACAACTTTATGATTCGCTATCCAAAGCTAATTAAGACAGCAGAGGAAAAACTGATTTGTGTCAAAGGGGATGTTAAGACCAGTGATGCAGACTTAATCGCAAGTCCAGACTTTGCTATAAAAGTTGGCGGTGTGACTTATACCGAGAGAGCCGATGGGGGAACACAGATGCTTGCTGCGATTAGTAAAGCAAAGACAGGTGAAACAACTACGATAGGAAGCTTCCATAGCTTTGAACTTTTGGTGGAGAAGAACTTCATGGGGACAAATTATCTGGTGCTTCGTGGAAAGACAGAGTATAAGGCAGAACTATCAACTAGTCCAGTAGGAAGCATGATTAAGCTTGAGAATCTGTTCAATGGTCTGCACGAGAATGTAGAATTCTTGGAAAAGAAGATAGATCAGTATTGTCATGACTTGGAGTCTTCGAAGGCAGAGTATGAGAAACCATTTGCCTATGAAAAGGAGTTGAAGGAAAAACTGACGAGACAGCTTGAACTGATTGCTCAGTTAGATTTGGAGAATGCGAAGGTTGCGGATGCTGATCTTGGGGGATTGGAAGAAACGAAGGATATCTTGGATGGGAGCGTGGCGGAACGAGAGGAAGCTTATCGGATGAATTATGATGGGAAGAGTAGATAGGTTTTGTGAATGAAGAATGGGAATGAACTTTGTTTGAAACGGCTTTCGCCCCTGGACCATGGTATTGATATTGGCTTTAGCATTTGTGTTAGAGGGGGAGTGTTAGGTAGTGTTATAAATTAAGAGATTGCACAAGGGCAGTCTTTTTTATTTGCTATTTGCAGGGAATACGAACGGGTGCTTGTGTTGTTACATTTGGCAGTAGTCCGATAACCGGAGAGTTCACGCTATGAGTGAAGTTTCCGGTGTTTATCCCAATGGCACAAAAAGAGGTGCAGTTGTTTGTGTTTAAAACAGAAGAGGTGGTGATGGGAAGATGAATTATATATTGTATGAGGTCGAAGAGGCAATTTCAGAAATGGATTTATCAGAAGTTGAAGATGACATAGCCGAGACAGAGGAGGATATGCAGTTGGTCATAAGTGGATGGTATGTGCATATACCAGAGCTTAATTTGAATTTGCGAGAAGGTGTGGTATGCATCTGGGAGGAAGATGAAAAACTGTTTATGCCTGATTTTGTGGTCACTGTGATTTATGAAGGTGATATGGAGGGTAAGTATGCTCGAAATAGAGATTTCGATGGCAACGAGTTAGGAGAAAGTACACAAGCGTTCATTCCTATGGAGTGGTTATATTACGAGCAGGATGGATTTGTTGTGACACTGGCGAATTGGCTGAATGGTCGATTGCCAGTTGAAGAGATAGAACAGTTGAGATGTGAGCTTGTAATTCCACAGTAGGATGTAGCAACAAATAATATTTAATCAAAGGAAGCGAGGAAGAGAATATAAAGTATTCAATTAAAGTGAACAGCATTAACAGTAAAGAGGGTAGTAACATTAAAGGGTTTGCAACTGTGGTATTTGGAGATAGTTTTAAGATTACCAACATCGCAATCTTTGAGAATAAGGATAAGGATCAGTTGTTTGTATCAATGCCTAGATATAAGTCGAATGATCGAGATGAGAGTGGAGCTACCATCTATAAAGATGTGTGCAACCCGATTACATCTGAGTTTCGGGAGGAACTTTATACGAATATCCTTGAAGCTTATGAAAGAGCAATAGAACCAGAGCAGGAGCAGACTCAAGAGAGCGGTAAAGGAATTAGTGGTTTGGTAGAAATGCCAGAGTTTTCTGTAACCGTTTCTCCATATGAAAGAGAGGGTAGTAACATCAAGGGACTGGCTAGAATTTATTTTGAGAACAGTTTCAATGTTAATAATGTGAACCTTCTTCAAGGAAAGGATAGTATCTTCGTATCGATGCCATCTTATAAGACGAAGCAGATTGACAATCAGGGGAGAGCCATTTATCAGGAAGTTTGTTATCCGGTTACTAAGGAGTTTCGTGAGAAACTCTATACAGAGATTGTTAGAGAGTATGAACAGGCGAAAGAGAAGAAGGAGAAGAATGAGAATCAGGCAAGAGAGAATATAGAAAAGCATGCGGGGAAACCTGAGACACAATCAGAAAAAGAAGCTACATCTTTTCACTGGTAACTAATTAATGGGCGGGTACTTACTCGCCCAATTCAAGGATTGGAGGTAAAAAACATGGAGGCAATAGAGAAAGCAAATCTTTTGAAAGATGAGATGATCATGGAATTACTGGAGTTGTTAAAACAGAATAATATGCGGGAAGAAGCAAATCATACATTTGAACTTTGTGCGTATGTAGATAGTTTAGAAAGAAAGTTGGATACCATGACAGATGAGTTGACGAAGGTCAAGCAACAGTTAAAGGATATGAAGGAAGATACCGTACTTAATAATCTTAAAGCTCAGGTTCAGACGGCAGCAGAAAGATTGCAGGAACGCTGTAATGTTATGAAAGAGCAGTTGTTCGTTGTTAAGGATAATATTACATCGAAGGCGTCAGAGATTGTAGTGGAAGTTAAGAGGAAAGGGAAAGTTGCACTTAATATGATATCTGAGTTTTTAGGTGTGAAGGAGAATCTAGTTGGTATTCGTGAACAAGTAAAGGAAGCACATAAGGATGCTTCAACGACAATTGCTAAGATTGATGCTTTTGGAGCTGGAATGTGTGAAGTGAATCAGAAGATTGCTAATACGTTTCGTACATTTGCGGATAAGGAAGAAGTGGATTATTCGCAGACGGAGAGGATGTTTTCTAAAACGGAGATGGTCAAGAGACCGTGGGTGGTAAAGAAAAAGATACTTGAAGCGATGGAGTTAAGACTAGATGCAGCGGTTGATATGACAGAGATTTTGGCTAGGGATGTGGAGATTGATCGGATGATGAAGAGGTTTGATAAGGTGATGGGGAAAGGTAATGTTGAACAGATTGGGGGAATGGTTGCAGAGCATGGGGAACAATATGGGGCGGATGCTTTTGAGGTGAGTGAGAAGGCGATGATGAAACCTGTGACGGTATTAGAGGGGGAATATTTTGAAACTAAGAAGAAGGGGAAAACTAGATAAGTCTCTAAGTGATAAATAAGAATTGGAATATAATTAGCACTGTATAAAGTAAAAGGATTTGTGATGTAAAGTGTACGAATTGATGGAATAAGGTTGTTGTTAAATATTAGGGTAGTTGGAAGCACTATTCAAAAAGCAGTTGATGCATATAATAACGGTGATCCAAATAAAGCCAGTGCTATTATTGTAGCTTCGACTTCCGAATTAGCTATCAGTATAATTGGCGGTAGTGTATTAACATCGGCAATTGCAACTTACTTTACAGGTTTAGGTGTGGCTGTCGGAGGACCGATTGGTGCGGGTATAGGCGCTATTCTTGCCGGAGTTATCGGATATGGTGTTGCAGATTTTGTGGGAAGTGGAATTGGTGATGCCATAATGGACTGGTTCGGATTATCTGATAGTATGAGCGCGCCACGTGTCGACCCGCTCGTACGGTAGGAGAAATAAAAACAGAACCTGCAATCTATGAAAACGGAAAGGTAGTGGAAGCAGCAAATGAGAACATTGGTGTTGTTTACAGAGATGTAGGCTTGACTAGTTCGACCAAGGCAGGGGTACTTTGTGACAGACTTTATATCATATCGAGAACGATTAATTACCCGTGCTATTCTCATTTAATAAGCACGTAGGGCAATGAGAAGTAAAATCGTTGCGACCAGATATGTATTTATTACCCCAATCATTTAAAAGGTTCAGTGCTGAAAGCATTTCAAAACCATTGGGAGCCAATTTATACTCTACTCGTACCGGCACTTCGTTGTATTGTTCTCGATGCACAATAC
>JBASOB010000485.1:0-4231 GCA_049657865.1 Mobilitalea sp. | reverse complement strand
GGCTATAATTCTATCTGCAGTCACAGTTAGTCCAGCTTCTTCTTTCACTTCTTTTTCCGTGTTGGATTTAATGGATTCCATCACATCGACCCATCCCCCCGGCAGTGACCAAGTTCCATTATGTTCCTGAACCAGCAAAATCTTATTATTATGAAATACTGCAGCCCGCGTGTCCATCTTCGGTGTCTGATAACCTGTTTCATTACAGAATAATTCCTTCACTTTATCCATCTGAATATCTGTCTTGCTTTGAATCATTTCAGCCGATATTTCTCTTATTCTAGCGAATCTTTCAATATCAAAATGATCTTTCGAATAAGCAAGTCCTGCCTGAGCAACAAATTGTAATTCCTTCGCCCAGCTCAACCATGGTTCTGTTATGACTATTTCCTCACTGCGGTTCATCATAGGCTCCCTTCCCTATCTACCCAAGTGCCAATATTTCTCTGGCTTCACTTAGTCGCTCCTTAAACTGCTGATAAAAATCGATGCTTGTATCATAAGGCTTTCTATAAAATTGATTCAGAAGGTATAGATTCATATTTCTGATCAGCTTCTCCTCCTGAGCATTGCTTATTATCTTTTGCAGGTCTATTAGAAAATAATGCCAGTTTATCACGAAATCTTCATTCTCTTTAATATCTGGCGTATCAATCCACTTACGGACTTTTATTTTTGTTTTACTCTTTTTACACTCATGTACTTGGAGGAAATATTTATATCCATGATTTTCATAAAATCTTCCAAGAGGAAAGAGTCTGCAGATTCCAGGCCGAAATGCATGGATGCTGCATCTTCCTTCGTTGTTCAGGAAGGAGCATTTTTCTGAGGTCTCCTGCATCTTAAGGTTGGGCATGATGATTCCCTCGACCACTTTTAGCTCAATTTTATCATTTAATAATTCTTCAAAAGTCTGCTTCAGGTTACTTGTGAACTGGTACAGATCGAGCGGATCTAAACTAATCGAATTCCCCATGCCCTGGCAGCAAGCAGAACAGCCCTTGCAGTCATTACAATCCGCCTTTACCAAATCGTTCAATTCGTATAATCTTCCATCTGATATTTCTTCAAGGCTAACATTTCTTTTCATTTAATTTCCTCATATCTTTTGTATATTCCTTAGTATCGATTCTATCACCGTCTTTATAGTCTCAAATTATTCCAACGGTAGGCTTCAATTTACCGAGGGAGGTATTACTTCTACCTTATAAATTTCGATTTACCGAGTGGTTTATTATTCCTATCTCGTATTATATTATAATAAGCCAAAAAGTTAAACAAGAAATAACATTTTGAATCTAAGAATACAAAATATTTTCTTTTCTTATCTATTACAAAATTATTTTAGATACTTGTCCTTATAATGCGTTTCTTAAGAAAGCAGTGAGGAAGATTTGCATTTAACAAAACATTAACACAACTTTAACACTCAAGAACATTTACAGGATATGATGCTTATATCAACCAGAAAACAAACACACATAATATAGGAGGAAATTAAAATGAACAATAAAATTTATTTATTAACCGGAGCAGCAGGATTATTAGGAAGTAATGTTTCAAGAAAATTAATTGAGCGTGGAGAAACGGTTCGCGCCTTAGTGTTAAGGAACGACCCGGCCGCGGTGTATATTCCAGAAGAAGCAGAAATTATCATAGGTGACATCACCGATAATACATCTTTGGAACAATTCTTTACCGTGCCCGAAGATACCGATGTCTATGTGATACATTGTGCAAGTATTGTGACACTGGATCCAAATCCAAGTGATAAAGTATATGCCGTAAATGTAGTTGGTACTCAGAATGTGATTAATAAATGCGTGAGCCATAAAGTCAAGAAACTGGTATACATCAGCTCGACCGGAGCTCTTCAGGAAAGACCGGGGGATTTACCGATCAAGGAAACATTGCAGTTTAAAACAGAAGGTTTAGTTGGATATTATTCCGTTACAAAAGCAGAAGCTTCCCAGCTAGTATTGAATGCCTTAGCTCTGGTTCCTGAACTGGATGCTTCCATCGTTCATCCAAGCGG
The DNA here is from genome assembly GCA_049657865.1 of Mobilitalea sp. Lineage (GTDB taxonomy): Bacteria > Bacillota > Clostridia > Lachnospirales > Lachnospiraceae > Mobilitalea. The sequence continues at coordinate 2,196 of JBASOB010000485.1, read as the reverse complement.
CATCTGCGGTCCGGACGATTATTCCTTTGGTCCTGTAGCTGATTTTATCATTCAATACGGCACCGGCAAGATGAGCGCCGGTATTGATGGAACTTTTAATAGTGTCGATGTCCGAGACTTAGCAGACGGTGTAATTGCTTGCTGTGATAAAGGAAAACGTGGCGAATGCTATATTATGAGTAATTGTCTTGTATCGATGCAGGATATGTTCACCCTAATTAACGAAGCAGCGGGATTGACCTATAAACCGAGAATCTTATCAGCTAAAGTTGCTACGGTACTTGTTAAGATCATGGGCGTAACCAGCAAGATAACCGGGAAAGTATCGCAGTTAACTGATTTTGCTGTATACAATCTGACTCGTAATAACAATTTCGACTCAAGTAAGGCAATTAGTGAATTAGGATTCAAGTGCCGCCCATTCGAAGAAACCATAACTGACGAAGTCAGATGGTTAAAAGCGGAAGGGAAACTCTAAATAAAAAATCACGGTCTAAGGGAATAGCAATTCCTTTGACCATGATTTCTTGATCATGCTTATAATCTCTGCACGGGGAAAAACAGATATCCTTGTCCATCTTCCGGACAAGTGAAATCATTTACCGCTCCTGCAAGCGGAATATTGTTTTCATTCAGATACTGAATCATCTCCGCAAAGGTATCTGGGTTTTCATTCTCCACATATATATATTCATAGGAAGGTATTGTCCATTTCACCCAGCCACAGGGAACTTGCGCATCCTCCCTTACTTCGACTCCCGCAAGGTAGAGACCTTTTGTAAAATCATCTTCCCACGGCTTGAAGGAATGGGATAAATCCGACATTGCTCCCCATATTCCAATCGGGTTGCCCTTCTCATCCTTCTTCGCCAATTCAGCCACTTCATTAAAATGAGTGTTCGCATCTACCCACAGCTTCTGCACAAATCCAGCGCCTTCTTCTGTGGAGCCTTCTTTTCCTATCACGGAAAAGGACTCTTCGGTGCATCTTTGAATTTCCATCCCTGCTCCTCCTTATATTAAGGTTTCTTCCACCACGGTCTGAGCTTTTAATTTCAGATATAGTTTTCGGGCGATGAAAGCAACAACTAAAGTGCAAATCAATATAATTAGTTCAACAGCATACACTGATATTTTTTTCATTGCGACCACTGCGATAAAGTCAACCCCTGCATGTATCAGGATTGCTATCAGGAACATATACCATTTCCCCTTCTGAGTTACCGCGATATACACGAAAATGGACAATGCAATTTGTAATGTAATTGCGATTAGTCTTTCTGCACCTCCGAGAAGAAAAAGCCAGGAGGAGGTTGTTGCTAATGTAGCAAGGCTGTCCATTACACCTCTTTGCGTAGCTGTGTCGCCAAGAACGCTTTCCATCATTCCGGCATTAATAACGAAGGCCAAGACAATATTGCTGAGATAGGTTACCCCTACTAGAATCATAGCTTCAATTCCACCATGTCCAGCTCCGTACATCAGTGCATTCTGAGGAGTCAGCTTATTTTTCATTAAGAACTTCATACCGACTAAACGCCCGGTTTCATCAAATATACCGGCTGCCATACCGCCATATACGCCATATAGCCAAATATTATTTTTAATAGTTTCTCCAAACGCGCCGCTGCCATTCAATACAAGCTGATGCATGAGACTTTCAAGTATAAGTGCAAACAACACGAACATACCACACCCTATTAAAAATGGCATCACTGCAGCTTTCAGTTTCTTGCGGAAGTAGACTGCTAGTCCAACCGGTGTTGCAAAAGCTACGAAACAGGTGATTATCATACACACAATATTCTGACTCGGAATAATTAATTCACTACTCATGATTTTTCTCCCTTTTCCCTAAAATTTATTTGCTACTTCAAACTATGACGAAAAAATCTGCTTTACGACTTCCTCCCCCTATACCATTCTTTCATATTAGCCAATTAATATGCCCATAATTTGAAGTGATCAGCTTATCACAATGCTTCTTTTTATAAAATCAGTTTATTACGATGCCTCTTATTTTAATAACCAACTTATCATGATGACTCTTATTTTATGATCAGCTCATCTCTGAATCTCTATCATCTCGTCAAATTCCAGAAATGCCAGGTCATCAATGATAAAATGATCGATTCCTACCGTCTTGACATTTTTGAGTTCATTTGGTTCGCTCCAAATCGTAGCAAATCGAAACGA
>JBASOB010000484.1:0-6502 GCA_049657865.1 Mobilitalea sp. | reverse complement strand
TATCGTCTCTTTCTTCTTTGACAAATATTTTAATAACAGCAAGTGTTCCCTATATGGCGATTGATATGTCAGGAGCAATTTTAAGTGTACCTGCGATAGAATTTGGGAAAATAGGGGATAAAGCTTTGTTAATTGAGACGGAATTTGGGGATGATATGAAAGCGGTTAATGGATATTTTATTCTTATTCCGACATTAGAATCATATGGAACAATTCTGTCATCATTAGGATTGTAAGGTGAACAGATGAACGACATGATTAAGGTAGGAATGGCGGATTTGAATGTATGCGTATCGCCGAATGCAATTACTACGCTTGGACTGGGTTCCTGTGTTGGAATCATTTTGTATGATCCAATACACAAAATTGCTGGAATGGTACATGTTATGCTGCCTGACAGTACAAAAATTATCAACAATGAGAATAAAGCTAAATTTGCTGATACAGGAATAGATTTGCTGATTACCCGCATGATAGCAATAGGTGCGGAACGGAGAGTATTTATTTCTAAAATTGCGGGTGGTTCGCAGATGTTTGCATTTAGTAATAATAATGAGATGATGCGAATTGGTGATCGTAACGTGGAAGCAACTAAGTTGAAACTTCAAAGCTTAAATATTCCGATTAAAGCAGAAGATACCGGTGCTAATTACGGTAGAACGATAGAATTCTATCCTGAAACTGGAGAATTGCTGATTAAATCGGTTGGCAAAGATCGAAAAATATTATAATGAAATAGCAGGTGATACTATGCGAATAAGGTATATTCCGGCTTTGATTATGCTACTTGCCGGTGCAGTGACAAGTATTATTAATATAGTTAATAAAGTTGACTTGCTTACCAGTTTACAACGTTTACTGCTTATATTAATCATATTTTATATAATTGGACTTATCGTTAAAGCGATAATTGTAAAAGCTTTTTCTAACCGTCCACCAAAAGAAGAGATAGATATTATGGAAGAGTCTGAAGAAGAACTGCAAGATATGGATTCAGAGCAAACAACGGATCAAAAGTCTGATCAGAAACCGAATATAAGAACAGACAGAAGATTAGATAAAAAGTAATAGAAATACGATAGAAGAATCAGAATTAGTTTCTGCATTATATGTCAATTGAATTTCAGGAGGCTTTATGAACGCTGAAAACAAGCAAAAGCTCTGGGAAGATTATTCGAAAAAAAGAACCCCGGAACTTCAAGAAAAAATAATAATTGAATATGCAGGATTAGTTAAATTAGTTGCAGGGCGACTAAGTATGTATTTGGGATATAATGTTGAATATGATGACTTAGTTGGTTATGGGACTTTTGGGCTGATTGATGCAATAGACAAATTTGACTATAGCAAGGGTGTTAAATTTGAGACTTATGCTTCTCTTCGTATTCGAGGAGCGATACTGGATCAGATCAGAAAAATGGATTGGATTCCAAGAAGCATCAGGCAAAAACAAAGAAAAATAGACGTTGCAGCTCAAAACATTGAAACCAGAGTGGGACGAAGCGCCAATGACGATGAAATAGCCGAAGAACTTGAAATTTCAATGGAAGAATTTGAGACTTGGCAAGGTCAGACGAAAGTATCAAATATAATATCCCTGGATGAATTTATGGAGCAGGGTGCCGAGGGCAGAGTAGAGCAAAGTCTGACCGCGACTTTTGCACAGCCGGATATCATATTTGAAAAACAAGAATTAAAGGAGATTCTGGTAAAGACACTAGAATCGTTAACTGAAAAGGAAAAGAAAGTGATTGTTTTATATTATTATGAGGAACTCACTTTAAAAGAAATTAGTAAGATACTTGAAGTATCTGAGTCAAGAATCTCTCAATTGCATACAAAAGCATTACAAAAAATGAAACTAAAACTAGGCAAAAATGTAGAACTTTTGGCTAGTTATTAGTAGTTCTAAACCCGAAATATCTAGTCATGGGGGAGTGATAGGGATTAGGATAGGAGGAGAAGATATGAGTAGCAGAAATGGATATTTTCAGTTGATTACAAAAGAGGATGGCACATACTTGAAATTATTTGAGGCGGAAACAGGTGGCCAACCTGTTTTTTTCGAAGAAATAAGCAATTATCTTATTGATAAGAAAATATATGAATATGATAAAATTGCAATTGGTAAAGCACTTGTATCTTTGAAGGGTTCTGTTGAAGTTAGACTTACACCAACAATTATAATGCCAATAGATGAATATGTTAAAGTTGAAATAGTAGATGAGCGTATGCATGCAAAGGCTAGATTTTATCCGCCTACCAATAATGGACATCTGCTTTCTAAGGAAGATATTGTTAGCTCACTTGTGCATGCTGGGGTTAAGTATGGACTAGATGAAGATGCAATCAATCGTTTCCTTCTAGAAAGACAGTATTGTTCCGATTATATGCTCGCGAATGCTACGGAACCAGTTCAAGGAAATGATGCAGCGATTACCTATCATTTTAATACTGATTTAACCTTAAAACCTAAGACAAATGACGATGGCTCGGTTGATTTTCATACACTAGATGTCATCAGCCATTGTAATAAAGGAGATCTGCTGGCTACCTTGCTACCGATGGATCCAGGAAAACCTGGTATCGATGTATGCGGTAATATGGTAAGACCACCAAAAGTCAACAATCGAATTATGCGTCATGGTAATAAGATCAGACCATCTGAAGATGGTACGAAACTGTATTCTGAAGTTGATGGACATGTCAGTTTAACAGACGGAAGAGTATTTGTATCGGATACTTATGATGTGTTGGCGGATGTGGATACTTCTACCGGTGATATCGTATATGAAGGAAATGTTGTGATTCGAGGAAATGTAATTACAGGGTTCTCTGTTAAGGCAAAAGGCGATATTGAGGTAAATGGAGTTGTAGAGGGTGCTTACATCGAAGCTGGCGGACAAATCGTGCTAAGACGAGGCATGCAGGGAATGAACAAAGGAATATTAAAAGCAAATGGTAATATAATATCTAAATTTATCGAAAATTCTGAAGTAATCGCAGGTGGTTATGTTTCCACGGAATCCATTTTACATAGTAAAGTTTCTGCAAAAGGAGATGTAATTGTAGGTGGCCGAAGAGGATTTGTTACTGGTGGAGAAATTCGTTCAGGATCCATGATTTCCGTTAAAACTGCTGGATCGCAGATGGGAACTACGACCTTGCTTGAGGTTGGAACAGACCCTGCAATACTAGAAGAGTTTCATGAACTTGAAAAGAAAATTGCATCAATGATGACGGATAAAGAGAAATTAGCACAGGCATTGGTAATGTTTCGAAAGAAGCTTACGATGGGTCTACAAATTACAGATGAAAAGAAAGAATTTTTAAAACAAGTCACTCAGAATAATATTATTTTAGAAGCGCAGATCAGAGAATCTAAAAAAAGATATGAAGAGCTTAGAATGTCGATGGATGTAAATGTCGCAGGTATGGTCGTAATTCAAGATAAGGTATTTCCTGGCACTAAGATAGTAATATCAAATATTGTTTACTTTGTTCGTGAAGAAATACAACATAGTAAATTTATACGTGACCGAGCAGATATAAAAATCGTACCATTGTTTTAGACGGTAGGATTACCTTTTGACATCAGCGAATTACGTGATTATCCTTATTAAGGGGGACTGAGTATGCCAATAAAACCGATTGATATTATGAGAACGCAGGAAGTATCGCAGATTAAACATACCGATTCACAGAAAGCTCAGCATGCACAGGAGCAAATAGGCAGAAATTTTCAAAATGTAGTGAAACATGAACAAAAAATGCCGACTCAAACTACCAAAACTGATAATCATGAATACCAATATGATGCTAAGGAAAAGGGTAATGGTAACAGTGCAGGTAATAAAAAAAAGGGTAATAACGAGAAAGACAAAAATACAGCGGATGAATCCAAAGATCCACATAAAAGTGGAGGATTTAATATCTTAATTTAATTGTGGAGGCATTATGAACTTTTTAGAAATAGCCTTAATTGTAATTGGAATAATCGTCATTGCGATAAGTTGTAAGATTGTTGATCAAAATTCGAATAGTAAGAATCAGCCTATTCGACCATTTGTCCTGGAGGAAAGCTTGACAGAAGACGATAAACAGCAGCTGATGAGCAAAATTAATGAAATGTTGTCGGAAATCAGCGAAGAAGCAGTTATTCGTTGCGATGATGCAATGAGTAAATTATCGAATGAAAAAATAATAGCATTAAGTGAATATTCAGATCAGATTTTTGAGAAAATCAATCGCAACCATGAAGAAGTAGTATTTCTTTATAGCATGTTGAATGATAAAGAAAAAGAGCTGAAGGCTGCTGTTAAAGAAATTGATTACTCAAAAAAGAAAGTTCAGGATATTATTGATAGCAAAACAACGAACGATAAATCCGCATCAGTAAAGAGTATAAAACCGGAAGAACAGCCAAAGCCTATGAATACTGATACACAGGCAGATAAAGCGGTGATGGATAACCGTAAAATAGATGAAATTACAGATAATCTTGTATTAAGTAGCTTGACTTCAAATAGCAATAATCAGATATTAGCTCTTTACTCCCAAGGAAAATCAATTATGGAAATTTCTAAGTTATTAGGTCTTGGACAAGGAGAAGTAAAACTAGTTATTAATTTGTTCAAGGGTAAGAAGTAATTCGAAAGGCTTGGTGTAATATAGATGAAATTAAAATATTATATGAGAGGGCTTGGAATAGGAATCATTCTTACAACTCTTATCATATCGGTGGGTGGAAACAAAGAAAAATTAACCGATAAAGAAATTATGCAACGTGCCGGAGAACTCGGCATGGTTACGTCAGAAAGCGATAAGGAACTTGATGATGTGTTATCAACAATTAAGCCTACGGAAGCTCCCACAGCTGCTCCATCACCTGAAATAACCGTAGCACCTACTGTTGGTCCAACAGCTGAGCCAACACTAGAGCCTACGAGTGAACCGACGGCAGTACCTACAGCAGCCCCAACAGCAGCCCCAACAGCAGCCCCAACAGCAGCCCCAACAGCAGTTCCAACTGTAGTACCGACAGCAGTACCTACACCTGTTGTAGAGGACACTCCTCCAGGAGAGAATGATGGTAAAATAACAGTTACAATTAAAAAAGGAATGATCTCCAGCGATGTAGCACAGCTGTTGAAAGATAGTGGTATTATTGAAAATGCAGATGATTTTAACCGATATATTGTTAAAGTGAAAAAAGATAGTTTCATACGAATTGGTACCTATTCCTTACCTAAAGGTATCACCTATGATGAGATTGTTGCAACTATAACAGAATAGGAATAAAGTTTATACGAAGTGATATTTGCACAATTATTAAAACAATTCAATACAATTATGAAAAACCCCTTGTAATACGACGGGGGGTATGTTACAATCTACTAGTCAAAATACACGCATATTGATTCCGTGCAAGGTGCCTTAATGAGTTAAGGTCTGCCGGTAAAATGAGGTATGCGGAAGAAAACAACCAAATGGAGGTAATTTAAATGAGCGTTATTTCAATGAAACAATTATTGGAAGCAGGTGTACATTTTGGACACCAAACAAGAAGATGGAACCCTAAAATGGCAGAGTACATCTACACAGAAAGAAATGGTATCTACATCATCGATTTACAGAAATCTGTAGGTAAAGTTGATGAAGCTTATGCAGCAATTAAAAATGTAGTAGCAGACGGCGGTACAGTTCTTTTTGTTGGTACTAAGAAACAAGCACAGGATGCTGTTAAATCAGAAGCTGAGCGTTGTGGAATGTACTTCGTAAACGAGAGATGGTTAGGCGGAATGTTAACAAACTTCAAGACCATCAAGAGCAGAATTGGAAGACTTAGAGATATCGAAAGAATGTCAGAGGATGGAACCTTTGCTGTTCTTCCTAAAAAAGAAGTTATAGAACTTAAAAAAGAATGGGAAAAACTTGAAAGAAATCTTGGTGGTATCAAGACTATGACTAAGATTCCTGATGCTATCTTCGTAGTAGATCCTAAAAAAGAAAGAATTTGTATTCAAGAAGCTCACACCCTTGGTATTCCTTTAATTGGTATTGCTGATACAAACTGTGATCCTGAAGAATTAGATTTCGTAATTCCAGGTAACGATGATGCAATCAGAGCAGTAAAATTAATCGTTTCAAGAATGGCTGATGCTGTTATTGAAGCTAATCAAGGCGTTCAGTTAACAGATTCTACTGATGTTGACGCTGACAAAGAGGATGTAGTTACAGAATAATTTAAGTAGGAAGCAGATGTATGATACATTCGCTTGGATTGCTTAGTGTAACAAAAGTCTTATCTTTTTAATAAATTCTTTTAATATATGGAGGTATATACGATGACAGTTACAGCTGGAATGGTAAAAGAGTTACGTGATATGACAGGCGCTGGAATGATGGATTGCAAGAAAGCTCTTGCAGCTACTGATGGCGATATGGATAAAGCAGTTGAGTTTTTAAGAGAAAAAGGACTTGCAGCAGCTGAGAAAAAGGC
>JBASOB010000483.1:0-4703 GCA_049657865.1 Mobilitalea sp. | reverse complement strand
ACGGACTGACGTTCTAATTCTCTCTTAAGAACGGCAATGACATCGGAAGATTTATCGGATTCCGGGAATACGCGGTTGCCGCGTTCTGTTTTTATCGTCAGACCAAGCTGCTCAAAGAAATCCATCGTATCAAAATTGCTGAACGTATGATAAGCGCGATATAAGAATTTGGGATTTGATACAATCTGTCCAAAGAAAGTATCTTTATCACAGGCATTGGTAAGATTACACCTTCCTTTACCTGTGATAAATAATTTCTTTCCAAGTTTCTCGTTTTTCTCGAATATAGTGACTTTATGGCCATTTCTTGCTGCTGCAATTGCAGCCAGCATACCGGCAGCGCCGCCTCCGATTATATAAACCTTACTCATAATTTCCTCCATTAATATGTGAATTGATTCTCAGTTCACACAGTGTACTCTAAAAGATAACATAAAATCAGGTAATTGTCGAATACAAATTAATGTATCGACAATTACCTGATTTTTACTTAGTCTTCAAAATAAATTTCATTGAGACCATATTCTAAATGTCCGCTGACATAAGCTTTGCCTTCTACCCTGTATACAACTTTATGATAATCATCTAAGTTATCAATCAGGCTTTGTGCAATTGCATTCAGAATTGCTGTTTCATAACTGGAACCTTCCTCTGCAAGTGGTGCTTTGTCTTTATAAAAGCTGACGATTACAGTATCATTTTCAGTGGTAACGTTTTCGATTCCTACTAGTATATTATTATCAGCCATAGCTTCTACTACATTAGTTACGATAAGTTCCGGAGTGATTTCGCTTCCTTCTGGAATTAATGCGGTTTTAGTTACAACTTCTCCGGTATCTACATTTACTGAATAAATCGGCAAATCAATGTTGGCAACCGGTAAAATTGGAATTGGAGTCGGTGTCACAGTATCTGTTGCAGCAATATCCGTGTCTGCTGTTATATCGGTTGCAACTTTCTTATTGGCGTTGTTCTCATTATCAGATGAACTTAGTGGCTGTGTAACAGTCTCTTCCTCATTGGATGCATTAAAAATATTAAAACTGAACTTATCACATCCGGTTAATAGGAAGATGCCTGCTAGCATTAGGATCAGTATGTATTTTTTATTGGATCGTCCCATAATTAACCTCCTTTTTTCTATAAAATATCATAAAATAATCTTCTTATTAATACTACAATATTCTAAAACTGTGTCATTAATATGGTAGTATCTTAACAAATTTATGAATTTTATATTAAAAAAAAGAGATGTAATAAAGTAATTATTTGCTTAAAATATAAGGTTTTTAAGAATTTACAAATAAAATTCGAGATATAATTACAGCAGATTTCTACGAAGCATATCAAGTGCCTGTGTAACACTCTGCTCACGGACTTTTTGACGGGTACCGTTAAAATGATTTTTCTTAATCACTACCTCTCCGTTGACATAACAGGCAATGTAGACTGTGCCGACAGGTTTTTCTGGGGTGCCTCCGTCCGGCCCTGCAACTCCGGTAATTGCTAAGGCAGTATTAGAATTGGCTGCGTTTGCTACTCCTCGGACCATTTCTTCAGCTGTCTGTGAACTTACTGCTCCGAAAGTATGCAAGGTTTCTGGTTTGACACCGAGATATTTAATCTTGGCTTCGTTAGAATAGGTGATAATTCCTTCTTGAAGGATATCAGAAATTCCAGGTACATTGACGAGACAGCCGGTCAGTAAACCACCGGTACAAGATTCTGCAGTTGCTAGCGAGTATTTTTTCTGTATCAGCAATTTAACTACGACTGTTTCAAGGGTCTCATCTTCTGCTGTTGTATAGATATTATTACCAAAGCGACGATATAATTCGTCTATGATAGGCTGAATCAGTTGCTCAGCCTCCTGTTCCGTTGTAGCTGAAGCCGTGATGCGAAAATGAACCTCTCCACTCTTAGCATATGGTGCAATTGTTGGATTCGTCTGTTTTTCGATCAAATCAAGAATTTCTGTCTCAGCTTTACTCTCACCAATACCGCAGATTTTTACCATTTTGGATAAGAATACATTGCTTTGCTTCGCTTTTAAATAAGGGAAGATGCTTTTATTAAACATTGAAATCATTTCAAAAGGAGGTCCGGGAAGGAGGATGATTACTTTGCCTTCTGCTTCAATAATATATCCGGGAGCAGTCCCATTATCATTCTCTACAGCTGTAGAACCATCAATTTTAAGCGCTTGTTTCCAGTTGTTCTTTGTAATTACTACAGGAACGGCTCCGTTGCAACTACGATATGCAAAATAGGTCTCGATATGATTCTTCGAAGCTTCATCCATAACAAGGTCTCGTTTTAAGACTTTTGCCACCGCTTCTTTTGTCATATCATCCTGGGTAGGTCCGAGTCCTCCGGTTAAGATGATTACATCCGATCTGGATAAAGCCGTATTTACTGCATCTGAAAGTCTTTCTTCATTATCTCCTACTGTTACCTGATAATATAAGGAATAACCTAATTCCGCACATTTTTTAGATAAATAATTAGAATTAGTATTCACGATATTTCCTAATAATAATTCGGTTCCTACACTGATTAATTCTACTGTCATAAGATACATCCCTTCTTGTAAATATATTATTTGGGAAGAAATAATTCCTTTCATTAAGGAAAATGAAATATGTCAGAATATTCTTCGTTTCCTAAAGAAAACCTAATTATGAAAGAACACTATTCTTTTCTTAATGTAAATTATCTTACATAATTAAAAATAGTGTTCCGAGTTTGTTATATTATTAGTCACATTTTATTTATGCTTTTCAACGAGAACGGATTTATTCTTAAGCATATAATCTACAAGAGATACCACCGTTAATACTACTGCTGCATAGATTACAATCTGTTCAAGCACATTGATAAAAGCAAAGTCCAAATTAATGATTAACATAATACTCATTGTCATCTGAACGGTAGTTTTCACCTTGCCCCACCAACCTGCGGCTATTACGACTCCACTATCAGAAGCAACTAAACGAAAGCCGCTTATAATGAATTCCCTGGATATAATTATAATAACAACCCATGCTGGCAGAAGATCTAATTGAACAAAACAAATAAGTGCACTTGCTACTAATAACTTATCTGCTAGTGGATCAGCAAATTTACCGAAGTTGGTCACCAAGTTATATTTTCTAGCAATGTATCCATCCAGTAAATCTGATAAAGAAGCTAGTATGAAAATAGCTGCTGCGATATAACGTCCATAAGCAATTCCTGGCACCAGCATAAAAATCAGGTAAACTGGAATCATAAAAACTCTAAGAATCGTTATTTTATTTGGTAAATTCATCGTTTTTGTCCTCCTTCAATAAGTTCTCCTACTAAATCATATCCATTTGCACCGGTTACGCATGCTTTCACGATATCGCCGGATATCAATTCCTCTGATGAGGTGAGGAAGAAAAATCCATCCACCTGAGGTGCATCCATATAAGTTCTTCCGATATATACATTATCTTCATCTGCTATCTTACCTTCAATAAAAACATCTAATTCTGCTCCGATTAATTTATCGGTATGATCAAAACAAATCGTCTGCTGAAGCTTCATCAGCTCTTTCTGTCTCTGTTTTTTCACTTTAGCCAGTACTTGAGGTTTCATATTTCCAGCAGGAGTATTATCTTCTTTCGAGTAGGTAAAGACACCAAGACGTTCAAATTTCATGTCACTAACAAATTGGAGTAATTCTTCATGTTCCTCCGGTGTTTCCGTTGGAAAGCCTGTAATTAAAGTAGTTCGGAGTACAATATCAGGTAAATTTTTGCGTAAGTTAGCAATAATATTAATTAAATCCTCTTTGGTAGTTCTACGTCCCATCAACTTTAAGATTCTTGAAGATGCATGTTGAATCGGAAGATCGAGATAACGGCAGATTTTTGGTTCTTCTTTCATCGTTTCGATTAATTCATCCGTAATCTCTTCCGGATAACAATATAAGATACGAATCCATTCAAGTCCTTTTATTCGAGCTAATTCTTTTATTAATTTAGGCAGGGTATTGCTTCCATACAGGTCCTTCCCATAAATTGTGGTCTCCTGTGCTACTAAAATTAATTCTTTGACTCCCTGTTCCACTAAATAATTAGCTTCTTTTAGCAATTCTTCAATCGGAACGCTTCGATAATTACCACGAACCTGTGGAATAATACAGTAAGTGCAGTGTTTATCACAACCTTCTGCAATTTTAAGATAGGCAGAAAAGGATCCTGATGTTAACATACGTTTACCGCTAACGTTTGGCAGTCTGTCTAAAGGTTCAAAACTTGTATGCTGTTTGTGATCAGAGAGTTGATTGATAACATCTAGGATTTCATCAAAACTGGCCGTTCCAAGCAGAGCATCAACCTCTGGAATTTCATTCAGTATCTCATCTTTATATCGTTCTGCAAGACAGCCGGTTACAATCAGTGCCTGAATTTTACCAGACTTCTTATATTCGGCCATTTCCAATATAGTATTGACGCTTTCTTCCTTGGCATCATGTATAAAACAGCAGGTATTAATGATAATGATATCAGCCTCCTGTTCGTCACTTGTGATCTGATATCCGCTTTCGTTCAGAATGCCTAGCATATGTTCGGTGTCTACGAGGTTTTTATCACAACCAAGTGAAATAAAGTATATCTTCATGTTAATAACCATGCCTTTCTTTTTGTCTGCAAACTTTGGCTGCAGGTATGAAT
>JBASOB010000482.1:0-9326 GCA_049657865.1 Mobilitalea sp. | reverse complement strand
GCATCGACACGTGGAACACTTTTTCCGACTATCATATATAAAACCTCCTTGCATCTGTTTTAAGGCTAATTTACTCTAACTTTATTATAACATTATTCCTGCTTATAAGCATCATTATTTTTACTTATAAATCGACTTGCCCTATCCAAATCATTTTACACTTTTTTATTTAGAAAACAAGCCATTTTAAATGAATCCAACAGATAAACCCAATGAGAAAACAAAATCGTAATCATTCCTATTTATAAGTTTAAATAATAGTACCCGTTAATGCTGTTCTTAATGAATCAATGGAAGCCTTCTATATTATTATCTTTTTCGGACATAATAATACTATTTTATATCTGTTTTATATTATTTTGTGAAAATTTGGTGTTTATTCTGTGAAAGGGTCAAGTCTATCTACTAATGTGCCGATAGAACATATGAGATTTATTTAAGTGGAGGTAGATATTTTCCCAAAAAAAGAGTAAACTCATACAATGGATTGATTGAGTTAGGTATCACAAAATAGAGATATGGCATGGATACAGGGATGTATTTTCATATCCAAAAAAAAGGCAGGTATAGCATGGATAGAATGATGCACAAAACGAAAGAGAACAACGCAAAGCTTATTACAACATGGATCTTCGGTATAATACTTTTCCTATTAGTACCCCTATTATTTATTTCTGAGCAGGCAATTGCTGCTACCCCAAGCGTGACCGTGAAGGAGATTAATTATGAGAACAGCACTATAACGTTGACCGTGAATAGCGCGGATACCGAAATCTACTTTTCGGATTCCACAAAGAAAACCTGGGAATTGATATCAGATGATATCAGTAGCAATAATACCATAACAATGGATATTTCGTGGGTTTCTCTTTCCAAGAATTATGTTCTCACCTTTAAAGGTGATTATTCCACTGGAATTACCAGTGTAACAATACCTAAACAGGTTACTAATTTTAAAGCTGCTTACAATAAATCAAAAGGTGCAGTCACCTTTAGTAAGGCAGGAGCCCGTACGATACAGTGGCGCAAGAAGGCTAGTACGACATGGAATACAGTAAATACTGACACCATTTCTACTGAGCTTAGTTATTTATATACCAATGGTGCCTCTGTCTATTTTAGATTAGCTCCGGTAAACGGAACTAGCTCTAAATCGGTCGGATATCGTGCCAGCAAAGAAGTATTGGTTGCTATTTCCAAGAAAGCCACTGCTCCGGTAATTACAGTCGACGGATCCGACTTTACTGTTTCAGTGAAAAAGGGAATTGCCTACCGACAGATTAATAGCGATAGTACCACAACAAGCTGGACTACCCTCAGCAGCAAGACTGATTTGCTCCTTACTAATATTGCTTCAAGTGCAATGTATACTAGCAGCAGTACCGTTCAGAAAGAAGTAAATCTGCAGTTTAGAACGAATGCGACTAGTTCCGCTCAGGTCTCCAATCTATCTAATGTAACGATTCCTGTGCAGGAAGGGCCACCTAGTGCAGATACCTCTGGCATCTCTCTTACCTACACAAGCTCCACTACATTAGCTCTACAGGTAAAGGCCGCAAGTACTACGGTACCATTTGAATATACGATTATAGATTTAGAGGATGATTTGAATTATCTGACTGCTAAATGGACTTCTATTTCCTCCAGTTCAAAAATAGTAATCGACGATGATACGGCAGAAACAGGAAGTCATATTTATATAAGAAAGAAAAGTGTGGGAACCACCGGCGATGATGATTTTGCCCTAGCATCGAAAGAGATTGATATTTCCGGCACAAATGGAATTGCCTATCCTGATGCAGCACAGGCTTCCACTTTGACAACCTTGATTTCAACCTCAGGGGTATGCAATCTTAGTGACAGTTCAAGCTATTTAACCTTCACCTTATATAATCCTACCTCAACTACAGTATCTTCCATCGAATTCCTTGATGCTTATGGTATTGCTCAGGGTACGGTTACCTGTAAGAGTACCGTCGCTACGAATTCAAATTCTACCAGCAGTGCTGACAAATATATTATTACTACCAAAATAACCTCAACCAGCAATATTGACTCTGTAACCGAAGAGCTTTTATATGCAGATATTACGTTTGCTAATTCCGATGTAATAACCAGCACTGCCTCAACCGGAATTCGTCTGTATCTGTACCCTAGTACCACGGTCAACAATACCGAGAATGATGATTATACCAATAACTTCGAACGTGTACATCTCTCCACGGATGCTGATGATGATACCAGTTTCACTTTCCAATTGGATTTGGGAACAAAATATGTATTTAATCCTTCCGCAGTGAACACTTTCACCACAGAAGCTACCGCAATCAACTCTATTGTGTATGATGACTATACCTTAGTGAAAGGAACCGATTATACCGTTGTATATGGTTCTTATGTGAAGGATGATGAAACAATTGCAACTGCAACTGTAACCGTAAAAGTATCATCGTTTGAGGGTTCCTCCTCCATTGATATTGCTAATATAGCCGAACCTCTTACGATTACCTTAAATAATGATGAGATTCTAGATGATGAGGTCTATCTCACCTTAAGAAGTACCGCGACCTTGAATAATACCCCGATGGCATGGTCCATTACAGAGGGCAGCCTTTTAGAAACAACTACTTCTACTACAACAAACGAAGATGACAGCACCACCACCGTTACGGAAGAAGTCGTTACTTTTTCTCTTTCCTTATCCTTATTTGATACTTCTTATGCAGTAGGTATCTCAGATGTTACGTGGGGCGGAATATCCGTATTTGGATCAGCCGAGTTGTCTAAGGGAACCGCAACTATTTATCTTTCAAACAAAAAAATAAATAAACTATCTACTACTACAACACAAACAGAAAATATTGTAATTACATTCAGTAATGGTTTTTCGATTACAAAGGGTTGCAAACTTACCATACTAAATAAGTCAGAGTAGTTCATGAACAAAAGCTATTCTGACACTGCGATTCTAACGAACCGATGTGCACAGCTTAAACCCATGGACTTCTTGCGGGTACTTAATCGTTACGAATAAATCAACTGAACAACTTGTAGTTACATTGAAATCTACTTGTTAAGAATATGGAGGTATTTATGAACATCAGAAAGATAAAAAATCATCTACCCATTGTATTGTTATTGTTCCTTTTTCTCAGTATCGTCCCGTCAGCGAAAGCTTCTGCTGCTGATGCTGCTACTGTTTCCTTTGGGAAAATAGATTATGAGAACCTGACCATGCAAATATATAATAACAGCAATTCAATTGTTTACTATTCTACTGATAATACAACCTGGGTTATCGTAGAAGGTTCTTATGATACTACGTCAAAAGCCTATACGATGGATATTTGATGGGTTGACAGTACAAATGATGTTACCTTATATCTCAATGGCGATACCGTTAAAACAGTAAAAAGCATTACTATTCCAGCTCAAAACTCATCCTTTAAAGTAACTTATGATAAAGTGGAAGGAGAATTCACCTTCTCCGATGTTGACGAAGCAGATTCCTTTATGTGGCGAAAATCAACCGATTATAATTGGACTACAGTAAAATTCGATGAATCCACAAACTCCTATACAACATTTTTAAATGCAATGGAAAATCTTCGTGTCAAAGGAGCAAAGATAATATTTCGTACACCTCAAGAAATAGGAACCAGTAATACCTCCGTAGGATATCGTTCCAGCAAGGAAGTAACTATTTCTGTTACTGCACTTGCAGTTGCTCCAACTGTTAAAGTAAATTCATTAAAATTAAACTTATCTACAACAACAGCAATGGAATATTACGATTCTTCCACCTCCTTATGGATTGAATGTGATAAAACGATGCTGCTTGAAGATATTGCTCCCGGCGTACTCTATGAAAATGGTGCCAAGAAAGTTACTCTTCTGATACGCAAGACAGCAACTTCCTCAACACCAAATTCCAAGACTCAGGCTCTTACGATTCCAGCTCAGACAGCAGCTCCAACCATCGGGGATAATTCCTCTGAGGTAACTCATTACTACTTAAATTCGAAGCTTGTATTATATTTTAATCAAGCTTCCTCAAGTAAAATATATCAATATACCATCGTGAAATCCGGAGATGATTTAAATGTTTCCACTGCTGCCTGGTCCTCAGTTACTAGCGCAAAACTAATTACAATGACCACTTCAAAGGCTCCTGATGGATGCACTATCTATGTCAGAAGAAAGGGAACTGATGCAAATACCACAAAAAGTATTGATTTAGTTCTTTCCTCTGCCTTAGCTAGCTTCTCGGTTAAATATTAGATGATAGGATATCTGAACTTCCAAATTATATTTTGATCAAATAAATATCGTTAAAACAGCCTAGGTATGAACTGCTCTCTGTCAAATAGACATAGTTCAGTTCATACCTAGGCTGTCTTTTAGTTCTATAAGGCACTCTGCAAAAACCAAGGTGTACTTCACTCCAATCTTCAATATAAAACCTTTCAATATATTCATGTTCTAAACATACATTCTTCTCTGTCGCATCTTAATTACCTGGAAGAATAAAAAATGAGCACTGCTGCGTGTTTTCTTAACACTATTTCACACTTCTTTTTTTACTTTTTAAATTTCTCTGCCGCAAATTACGGTTCTTTGTTTGAAGTCAGCATAAAGTTTGAGTGGTTTTGATGGATCGTTTTCATATACTCTAATAATATCAGCATACTCCTGCAGATTCGGAAAAATTGATGTTAATACGGGTTCTTCTTCCTCCCAGAAGTTTTTATGGAACAATTCTGTTCCACTGTCACGCGTATCCATGATTGCCACATAAAACATTTCAGTTTCCACTAAATCTTGAAACATATGGCTTCCATATGACAGTTCCGGAACAAATCCTATTTTTGTATCTGCATATTCACATAATATTTTAAAGTTTGATATATCGGAAAAAGAGACCGGCAGTCCTAATTCCGGAGAGGAGGTCCCAATTCTACCTGGGCTGATTAGCATCAAATTTTTACTGCTGCCTTCATAATATTTATTGATTTTACCAATAATTCCAGCGAGCAGGCTTTTCTGATGATAAGGATACTCATAGTATTTCTGTGAATCAATCCATACAACTACATCAATCGGAATAGTTGAGCTATTGCCCATAAAGGTACGGTTCACTTTAAATAATGTCTTCTCCTCCGAAATAGAAGGAATTTCTTTGTTCTGTGCTGCCTGCCATATATAAAGAGGTCTGCATTGAAGGAGATTCACAGTATAGGCACCATCCTGTCTAAAATTGATTGTATACTCAATATCCACCGGATTACCATAATATCTCTGCAGAACCTCGAGAATATCCTTTAACATCTGCATTAATTTTATTTTCTTTACTACCTCCTGGCAGGAAACAAAAATAATTTTACGATACCCTCCTCGCTCCTGTAATCTCCGCTCTGTATCGTAATCATGTTCGCCAATAAGATTAATATACCATTCCGGAAGTTCTTTCAGCAGCAGATCCACGGACAGATCGCATACTTGATTCGTCTTAAGATTGATTACATCCATTTTCCGTTGTGAAAACCGATGCTTCTCTTCTGAACTAGTCAGCGTTGTACTTTCCGGTTTATCTAAATTAACTAACCTCGGATAATCCATACCGGTTCGGTCAACAGCCTTTGTGCCTAGACCAGCCACCAGGCGCAAAAGCCCCGCATCTGCACTCAGTTCATCACTCCAGCGGTAAAGGCTGTAGGAATAGCCCACACCGGCTGCACAGGGCATGTAATAATCATTGAATTTCGTTCCACTGACGCGCTGTACTAAGATTGCCATCTGCTCGTCTGATTTATCTAGACCCCTCTGCTTCCTATATTCCAAGGCAGACTTATCCATTGTACTGGCATATACCCTGCGTACGGCATTTTCAAAATGAAATAATCTTTCCTCCGGGCTGCAGGCATTCACGCAGAATACTGATTCATATTTTCCTGCAAAAGCATTTCCATAACCATCCTCTAGAAAGCTGCTCGACCGAACTATAATCGGCATTTGACCAAAATAATCTAGCATTCTACTAAATTGTGCTCGAATGGTCTCTGAGAACCTGCCCTTCTTAATCTCCTCTGCTAGTTCCGGTGCTTTATCAAAATAGTGCTCGTCTTGGCGCTGTAGAATTCGAAGTTCCCATAATTTATTTTCCACAATATAGGAATAAAAAACATCCGTACCGATATAATAGGAATCTTGTGGTTCCATATATTCAGAATACTGTGGCAGATAATTATCAACCATTTTTCTTGCGAGAAGCATACCACTGGCTTTTCCGCCAATCGTTCCCGTTCCAATTACTCTGTCCTTAACCGAAAAGAAATCCTCGGGCTTAAATTCGTCTTTGATAAGAGCTGCCATCTTATGATCATGTGTCATCATACTGCGACTTATCTTATTCAAGGTCCATTCCGTAATCTCCCCTCGATAGAACGCTTCTTTTGACTCTATGAAGAATCTTTCATAGCTATCTATATTCTGCGCAGAATGTTCCATCTGTTCTTTGTGGAGTAGTCGATGATACTGTGCTAAATCCACACTGTTGCCGAGAGATTCCAGCTCAATCGCCGTATTAATGCGATATGGCAGATACATGTCAGGTAAATAGCGGTTCCACACTTTAATCGGATGGAGAAAGATAACTTCTTCATTAGAATACATATCGATAAATATCTGTGTTGTTTCCTGAATCCGCGCAATTGTTGTAAAGTCATGATACCCACGAATAACTGGAAAATAAGCAACCGTATCCAGTTGAAACAAATATGGGCAGGTCACGCAGAAAAAATTACCCATCATCAAGTCCGTTGACCAGGCCACCTGCAAATCCGAGAGACAATCAAATACATAGAAAGCATCGAAGCCTTCTTTCGCAATAATTTCATGTACTTCAACTGCAAAGGTTTCAAATCCGGGGTTCGCACTTAATTCATATATTTTCAATCCATTTCTTGGTTCTAAAATCGGTTCGTGTTTTGCGAATCTGATATAAATCATGTTTCTTCGATCTTCAATCGCCTGCGCAACAAAAGGCTCAACCATCTTTTTAAAATCCAACAGACTCGTTACCTGCATTACAACATTATCGCCTAATCTGATGTAATCGAGAATCTTGTCCAAACTCGGAATTCCGGAATTTACTTTTTCAAAAGCTGCCATAGTATCCTCCATTCTAACCAAACCCTGTAATTTTGGCCTCAGTGCAAATAACACCTGCAAGAAGTAAAAGATGAACTTTAAAAGAGTCCCTATCATTCATAATAAAAAGCGTTCTATTAAGCTGACTTTAACATAGCAAGTCTCTCTTAATGGAACGCCGTTGTTCAATAATTATGAATTAATTATACTTTAATTCTATCTAGATATCAATGGTTTTTTGGTATGGGAGCTCCTACACCTACTTAAGTATATGATTGCTAGTTTCTGTCACTTATTCGTTTTTACCGAATAAGTTCTCAATGTATTTTTCATGTTGACCGGCAGATATTTTATCATCGCATATACAATAAGGCAGGTGCCTACTTTGTCTAACAGATTATTACCTATTTTTGCTATAAAGGAGGCTGCAAAAATGCTGCTTCCTGAACTCTTTAGTGCCAAGACGATTACATCAGATACGGTACCTGTTAATCCACCATAGATGAAAATTCCGATTGGTGTACCGATTAATGGACATACTACACTTAAAATCAGACCACAGGC
Source organism: Mobilitalea sp. (assembly GCA_049657865.1). Taxonomy (GTDB): domain Bacteria; phylum Bacillota; class Clostridia; order Lachnospirales; family Lachnospiraceae; genus Mobilitalea. The sequence goes on along the minus strand of JBASOB010000482.1, from coordinate 1,613 downwards.
AATTGCTGTTACCAATGTATACTTGAACTTCTTCGCCATAAATCCTGTTACAAGTGCCACTGCAACATTTACTAATAAGAACGGTATATCCTGTATACTGTAGAGAAATCCCGTTATTATATTAGTTAAAGCCCCTACAATAACTCCTGGAAGCGGTCCTATCAGAACTGCGGTCAGGACAGTTCCTAAGGTGTCCAAATAAAACGGTAATTTCAACGCTGAGGTCATAATTCCTAACACAATATTCATTGCAACTGCTATACCACAAAACGTCATTACATATACTTTAGCATTCTTCATTTACTTTCTCCTCCTATTTTCCTAGCATAAATCTAATATTGATTGTAACTAGATAAATCCATCCATTTTGACGCTGAAACACTTGAATCCACTAAGTAATACCCTAGGGTTCTGAATACTTACTATTAATTATACTTTAGCGATGTGACAGACACAAATTGATAATAGAAATAATAGACATGAACTTATAGATATTATCTATAAGTTCATGTCTATTATTTTATCTCCTTAGTTCCTTGTTCTGTTACTCGTTCTACAACACGTTTTTCTGCTCGTTCTACTGCTTGTTCTACCACTCGCTCTACTGCTCGTTCTGCTACTCTCTTTGTTTGTTCTTATAACAAAAATATCTTTCTTCTTATAATATGCAGCAATTATTTTATTTCTGATTCTCCCATCATCTCACTTAAATCTTTGATTGGTATATTCAGATGCTCTGCTTCAAGCATAGACTTTAATTCCTCCATAAACACTCCGGATTCCTGATTCATATAAACTCCGTCTATCTTTTGATCAAAATCCGGACACCCTGTAAATTCACCACCCCAGTCACCCCTGCAGGTAAGATTATTTCCACAGCTCGGACTTCCATCAATGGCAACCACCGCTACGATTTGAAAACGATCCGGATAAGAAGCATACTCTTTCAGCTGCATTATGATTGGTTCTAACATCTCTCTGCATTGTTTTCGGAAGAAAGGATGGTTGAACTGGTCCTTTACATGTCCCCACCTTTTTGCTCCATATTGAAGAAATTCAGGACATGGAAGCTGTAATAATTGAATCTTATTTTTATATACATAATCCATCAATTTTTCTCTGTTTGCTGTTTCAGCCTCTATTTCTTCTGTAGAGTAGCTAACCACTTTAGAAGCTGTATTTAATATGCAATGTGATACTACTAATATTTTATTCATTAATTTTCCTCTCATTTTATACCTGTCTATTTGTACTTATCGTAATAGAGTAGCTTACTTCTAACTTTTATCCTATTTCAATTAACTTGAAATCTAGATTTTATGAAGCTAATCCTTTCTCTTGAATATGATTGGGTTTCTAGTATCCTCTAAGCTAATTTTATCATATCATTACATATGTTTCCATCTTATATTTTTTTATATGTGACATTGTATCACCTATAAAGCTTTATATTATTACATCTTTTGGGATTGTATATATTTTAACATACTTTTATCTTATTGATTGACTTTTACTATAATACCTTTTATAATCAACTTAGTTTAAATATTGTTTCATTCCGGTTGGCAGTTTATATCGAACTGTTTCAAGTTTGGGCTTAAAGGGTGGAGAGC